>SLHZ01000306.1 GCA_007135895.1 Balneolales bacterium
CCCACGGGCAACGTTTATTCCCGGGATGATCTGGTAGGCCCGAAAGGCCTTCTGGTCGTCTTTTACTGCAATCACTGTCCGTTTGTCAAACACATCCGGGAGGTATTTGCCCGTATTGCACACGAATACATGGACAAGGGGATTGGTGTCGTGGCCATCAATTCCAATGACGTCGAAAACTATCCCGACGATTCTCCCGAAAAAATGGCTGAAGAAATCCGGAACCACGGTTACCGTTTCGCCTATCTCTATGACGAAAGCCAGGAGACGGCACGAAACTACGATGCCGCCTGTACACCCGACTTCTATCTTTTTGACCATACACTGAAACTGGTCTACCGCGGTCAGTTTGACGATAGCCGGCCGGGAAATGATCTTCCGGTGACAGGCAGCGACCTGGTACAGGCCATGGAGGACCTGCTTCGCGGGAAAAAACCTCTTGATGAGCAGAAGCCCTCCATAGGCTGCAACATCAAATGGAAACCCGAGGGGTGAAAAGCTACCTCTTTCTTTTCTCTTTTTTTCAAAAGCCGAAAAATCATCGCCCTGTTGCACTTACTAATTAAACCCAAGGCTCATATCCATTACCTGTCCCTCATGAAAAAAAATCGACCGGAAGCACACGCATGGCCGGGCCCGGCAAAACACTGCTCCCTCGTGCTCTTATTCTTTGTTGCCGTAACGGCCTTCGTAACCCTGCTACTGGCTGGCCGGATGACTCAGGCCCAGCCACTTTTGTCGTCCGGACTGGACTGGACCGACATAACTTCTGATTATGAGCTTCCCGATGGCTTGCGGGTCTTTTCAGAATCGGGGATCAACGCCTGGTATGTGGAGTTTGACACCGATTACCGGGATCTGGCTCTGCATCCCTATCTCTTAACCTCCCAGGGGCTGCCCTCTTTTTCAAGGGAAGTGGGTGCCATAGTGGCCATCAACGGAGGCTATTTTGCAGGGGGCGCGTCCCTTTCCACTATTGTTTACCCCGGGGGACAGGTTATGTCGCAAAATCCCCGGACACTAACCCGGGATGGTGTGAGCTATCCCGTCACGCGCGGTCACTTCGGAGTTCGGGACGACCGATCCATGAGCGTGGACTGGATCTATCACTTCAGTGCCGCTTTTTCCGATCTCTACCGCTTTTCCGAGCCGGTCCCCAATGAACGGGGAACACCGGCCACAGCGCCGGTCCGCACAGACGGTGAGCCCTTTGACAACCTCCTGGTTGGTATCGGAGGCGGCCCCGTGCTGATAAAAGACGGAGAGGTGAATATTACCTTTACGGAAGAACTTATCTGGGGTGGTGTGGGTGAATTTAACGAACGGAGGGCACGGACCGCCGTCTGCCATACCGGTGACGACCGCGTCCTGCTATTTGTTGCCAATGAATCTCCGGGTCTTGCTTTCGACCAACTGGCCGATATCCTGCTGGATCTGGGCTGTTACGAGGCGCTGAATCTGGACGGAGGCGGCTCCACGCATATGACCATCAACCATGAGCTGGTCAATTACTCCTTTGTGAACCGGCAGGTCCCCACCATTCTGGCTATCGTTCCGGCCGACTCGGTAGCATTCCCCGTCGAACCGCTTGAAGAGGTCATCCTGGATACCGAAATGGATGAGGTTACCCTGACAAGCGGATGGTTTCCCACAGCGAATGAAGGCTATTTCGGCGAGTCACCCTCCATGGTTGTGGCCGCCGGAGACGGATCGGAGACAGCCACCTACCTGCCAGATCTGGAACCCATGCATGAGTACGAGGTTTCCGGATGGTGGGTCGCATCATTCAACCGCACCAAAAACACCCCTTACATTGTGCATCATGCCGAGGGTGTGGATACTGTACGGGTCGATCAAAGCATCGATGGATCGCGCTGGGTCTCCATCGGTACCTACTTCTTCAGCGGACCAGATGACGACAAAGTCATCATCAGTAACGATGCCAGCGGAGCCGCCACTCCCAGTTATGCCGTGGCCGATGCGATCCGCTTCGCAATGACCGGCAACACCCTGGGCGATGAAACCCGCGCGATCCATCAATTACCGGATTCCCGCAACCGGCCCGACCGGATCTCCCTCGGCGAAAATTATCCCAATCCGTTCAATCCATCCACAACCATCCCATTCCGGCTGAATCAGTCCACCCATCTCACTATCACGGTCTATGATCTGCTTGGCCGGGCTGTTTCGATTCCAGCAGAAGGCTACTTCGAATCCGGGTCACATCGCGTCTCTTTTGATGCCGGCGGACTGTCCGGAGGTGTATACGTCTATGAGCTTGCGGCAAACGGCTATCGCAGCCATAAAAAGATGCTTCTGCTAAAATAAGGCTGGATCGATAAAAGCGCCATGTCCCGATACAAAAAACCGGAACGCTACCGACAAATTCTCACCATGCCCAATGTGACGCAACTGCAGCACTACCAGCAGGGTGACCATGCCGGAATCAGGGGCAACTGGCACCGAATATTTGGAAACGGGAATCCACTGACACTCGAACTGGCATGCGGCAAAGGCGAATACTCGCTTGCCCTGGCTTCCCGCTGCCCCGATCAAAATTTCATCGGAATCGATATCAAGGGTGACCGGATTTGGAAAGGGGCAACACGGGCCCTCTCCGAAAAGCTGCATAATGTCCATTTCCTGCGCGCCCGCATCGATCATATCTGTAATTACTTCGCCGATCAGGAAGTCTCCGGAATCTGGATCCCTTTCCCAGATCCCTACTTGCGAAAATCAAAAAAAAGGAAACGCCTTACACATCCGGTTTTTCTGGAACGCTATTCCCGGGTCATGGTCCCGGGTGGCCTGGTACACCTTAAAACCGACTCCGACCTGCTGTATGACTTTACAATGGAAACACTTGAACGGTATGATATCCCGATCCGGCACCACATCCCCGATTTGTCCGCCTGTGAGAGCATACCCGACTATCTCGATATCCGGACCTATTACGAGGAACAACATCGCGCAGCCGGCCGCACAATCAGGTATGTATGTTTCCAGATCCATGGTATATTTAATGCATAACTTTTTTCTAAACAACCTGTTTATTCTTCAACCGTTATCCCGATATATCTGACTCATGAACCACTTGTATCTGTCTAAACACCGCCTTCCAGTTAGTATATACCTGTCCGCACTCTTTTTTGCATCATGGATGTTCACAGCGGCATGGCCCTTTTCAGCCGGAGATGTCTACGCACAGACCCAGGCAAATGCCACGTCACCAGCCGTGACAGCTCCGGTGGCACTGTTTGACTTTGCCGGACAGGATGTGGTGGAAAGCCTGCTGAAAACACAGATGGCTGGCGAAAAATTGGCCGGACTTAAGTCGGCAGACACCAACCGGGAGTCGGACTTCTCTTTCCTGCCCGGGGATATACTGCCGGTTTCCGTAAACCCAGGGTTCTTCACCCCCTCTTTGCAGACCGGTGATACCTTCATCATACCTCTGCCCGATGGAGGAGAAGCGCTGTTTCGTGTGACCGGTGTAAACGAGTTTGTCACAGGCCATCTTTCTTTTCGGGCCGTCAATGTAGACGATCCCATGCACCAGGCCGCTCTCACCTGGTCCCGGGGAGGACTCAGCGGCTCTATTGATCACTATACGCGGACAGAGCTGTTTCACATCGTTCCTGTTCCGGAAGAACTTCACCGGACGATACAAGATGCTCACTCACCGGCACAAGACCTCCACCTGCTCCGGTTCCGGATCCCTGAAGAGGAGGATATCCTGGAGTGCGGCACCGGGCAATGGCTTAACCATGAGCGCAATGGAAGCTCGGGAGTTCTTTACGACCACCAGCACCCCCGGTTTCACAAGAGCAGCAATGCCCCGGATCGCAGCCATGAAACATCACGCCTGCAGCACAACGTGAAAAGCCAAAGCCACCTTTTCTCTCCTTTTGACATCCAGGCCGATTCTCCGGGCAAGGTGCCTATCGACCTTTTGATTGTCTATACGGCCAATGCCGGTAACTGGGCTGAAAACAGTCTTGATATTTTAAATATCGAAACCGTTGTAACACAGATGATGAACCTGTCACAACAGGCTCTTGACAACAGCGGAGTAGATGTAGAACTCCGCATCGTGCACATGTATCAGACCGACTATGTGGAGACCGGTGACTCAAGTGCCGTAGACCTTCAGCGCCTTACCGCTTCTTCGCAATTTAATCCATTCGGCGACGAGCTTGATGGTTACATGGAAGAAGTTCATACCCTGCGCGACCAGTACGGGGCCGACCTGGTGAGCCTGATCGGCGAGTTGAGTGACGTGGGAGGTATGGCATGGATGCTCAGCAGTACCTCCGGTACTCCTCATTATGGCTTTTCCATCAACCGGGTCCAGCAGATGTGGAACAGCTACACCTTCATCCATGAAGTGGGTCACAATATGGGAAACCACCACAGCCGCAATCAGCAGGGAGCACCGGCCGGGATCTTCGGGGGGATCTTCGATTATTCCACAGGATGGCGGTTCACCGATGATGACTCGCTCTCCATGGCCACTGTTATGACTTATGCCGAAGGCAGCACCCGGATTCCCTACTTCTCCAATCCGGATATCACCTATAATGGTGTTCCGACTGGCAGCTACGAAGGCGCCTCGGCACCCGCCGATAACGTGCGCAGCATGCGCTATACCCGCCATCTAATTTCCAACTACCGGCCTTCACAGATCGACCCACCGGTCGTGGTCGCTGATCTGACACCCATAGAACTTCAAGGAGCGCCTGGCCGCGAACGGGGTATCCGCACCACACTCAGTAACACGGGGGACTCCCCGTTGCACTGGACAGCCGATATCCGCTATTCGGACATGCCGCCAAAACCCGCGTACCGCACGGACTTCTCCGGGAACCATGTCACAGCATCCTCTCTTCCCACTCCGGTCGTCATAGAAACGGGGTTTGAAGCGTCCGATGGTTTTACAGCCGGATCACATGTCATCGCGCAGGAGTGGGTACCCTTCCCCAGAAATGACCAGCTCACTTTCGAAATATCCACGGAGTCACCAGGTGACGGTTCGCAGCACCTCCGGTTACGTCCCAACCCCTCTTTTCAGCAAAATCAGTATATGGGCGTGGCCCTTCCGTTCACGGGTCCGCTGACGCATCAGGGACATGTCGTGGGCATGGATCTCCGGTTCAGCCAGAAGGAGTCGGATAACAGCTTCCATGTCTATATTCAGGAAATGACGACGGACAACCATGGTATCATTGCCTGGGTATACTTCGACGATGGCCGCATCATCGTCCGGGACCGCAATGAAAACCAGGAAATTACATGGTACTATGCCAACGGCGAATGGCAGGAAGACCAGTATTACCGCTTTGAGATTCACTTCCTGCCACGCCATCAGCAAATTCTTTATTATCTGGATGATGTGGAAATCTACAGCGCTGACCTCTATGGGGGAACAGTTCCGGAAAGAATGCTGCTGCTTCACCTGAATCATCACACCGGTGAGACCTTCGATGTGGACAATCTGCTGATCAAGGCCGTTCGGGATCCCGAATTCCCCCGGTTCCAGCTCCAGAAAACCTCGGGAGCCATTGCACCGGGCCATGATGAAGAAATCCGGCTCGGTGTTATTGCCGATGACATCCCGGAAGGTGTGTACGAGTTTGATTTGCACATTGCAACCAATGACACAGAGCATTCTGCGATCACCATACCGGTCCGCTATGAAGTCACCAGTACCTATACTTCGGCAGACGATTACGCACGTCCCCGGTCTATTGCCCTTGAACAAAACTACCCGAATCCATTCAACCCTGTCACACATATCTATTTCTCTCTGCCGGAGCAAGATGAGGTGACGCTTGAAGTTTATTCCATCAGCGGGCAACGTGTTGCGACACTGGTCAACGGAGTGCTTGATGCCGGGGACCACTCCGCAACCTTCGATGCTTCGGGTCTTGCCAGCGGGATCTATCTCTACCACCTGAATACGGGCAATCAGGGTTCATTGGCACGGAGGCTCACTCTGATCAAATAACGGTCAATGCTCGCATTTGATCAGATAGCGGACCGCTGTCACAGCAACTCAAACAGTGGTTCGTTGTCACACTTAGCCGGTTAAGGGTCCGTCGTTGCCCTGTCTCCGGCTGCCCTGCCGGCTTCCCCTCGTGACCAGTGTCTCCATCACTCCGCTGATGACTTCGGGATGTTTTTTTCTGCCCCACCGTGGGGCTATCAGCAGGTGCAGCGGTGCGCTCCCGCACAGGCGCGCGATGGCAATCCCCGGATCCAGATGTTCCAGGAAATCACTGGCCAGGCCGACCCACTCATCAAAGCCCGGCAGCGGGAAAGGATGAGACTGGTATTCCTCAGCCAGCGCAGTACCCCTGACCACCTGCAGATGATGGATCTTGAGATACTCCATTGGCAGTTCCGAGACAACACGTGCCGTTTCAAGCCAGTGAGCCCTGTCCTCGCCCGGGAAACCCAGGATAAGATGAGCCCCCAGGTGAATACCCCGGCCTGCTATCCGTCGAAAAGCATCTTCAACCACGGCATAGGTGTGGCCCCGGTTGATCCGAAGCAGGGTTTCATCGCACACCGATTCTATCCCGATCTCCAGGGCTACGTAATGGCTGCGTGCTATTTCTTCCAGAAGGGACACAACTTCCTCTGGAAGACAATCGGCCCGGGTACCAATGACCAGACCGTCAATATCGGGATGATCCAGCGCCCGCCGATACCGCTCCCGCAGGCGGTCCACATGATCATAGGTATTCGTATACGCCTGAAAGTAAGCCAGGAAGCGCTCCGCGCCATAGCGTCGCCGCTGAGAAGAGACACCTTGTTCAATTTGCTGCAGCAGACTTTCGCTCCGCTTCAGATACGGAGGGATGAAGCTGCGGTTGTTGCAATAGGTGCAACCCCCTTTTGCCAGCGTACCGTCGATATTCGGACAGGTAAAACCCGCGTCCACTGAAACTTTGTACGTGACGGCCCCAAAATGCTTTTTGAGATAGGTGTGGTAATCGTAATAGGGCTTCCGGTTCATGAAAAGGAAAATTAGATGGAAATATCCAAATAAACCGTTTTTTATGACCTGCTACATGGCCAGGGTGAAACCCGCATAGAAGGCGCGGCCCGGGGCCGGTTCATAGTAGCGTCCGCCTGTGGCATTGATACTTACCGAACTGTTATACCGCACATCCGTAATGTTCCGTACTGTGGCAAATGGCATTAAAGTGAGTTCACGAAATAACGTCAGACCGGCATGGGCGAACTGCAGGTCCACAACATGATACCCGGGATTATATGCCGTATTGGCATTATCGACATAGTAGCGGTCAACCAATTCAACCGTCAGAATGGAGAGAAACGGGCCGGTCTCGGCATTCAGGATGAACCGCAGGCGATGATCCGGAATGCCTGGCAGACGATTGCCCCTGGTAAATCGAACAAGGCCGGTATCCACGGATTCCCGGAACTCGAACAAGCTACGCTGGTAACTGGCTGTCATATCCAGCCATTTCAGGGCCTTCCATTGAAGCCGGACCTCTAAACCGTCGTGCCGGGTTCGGCCGGCATTGCGATAAAAATCACGACCTTCGCCGTCTTCGGTGCGATAACTGACCAGCTGATCCCGGACCATCTGCCGGAACAGGGCCATATCATAGCGCAGACGCCAGGACTCAAGACCACCTCGTAATCCCGCTTCGAGGCCCCTGCTCCGCTCCGGTGAGAGATCCTGATTGAAACCACCGGTCATATCGGGCCGGTTCACCAATTCCGTAGTGGTAGGTGTTTCAAAAGAGGTGCCAAAACTGAGATACATCAAACCGTAACGGCTTTCACGGGAGATGCTCACTGAAGGACTTGCAGCGGTGAAAAAACGTTCACCGGACTGGTCTTCGCCACCCGCCATCAAACGATCATCAGAGGCAAAGCGGAGGGCATCCGCGCGAACTCCTCCCGATATATTCATACTCCTCCAGCCGGTAGCCACCCTTGCAAAGACGGCGCCGTTCCACACTGTTTCACGCTGGTCCAGGACACGATCATCCCGAATAAATCCATCACGATATGAATAGTTTCGCCGGCTGTCGGACTGCCATGCGGCGTCTGCCCCAAAGCCCCAGCGCAGATGTTCCTGCCGGTTATACCATGCGATCCGGCTCCCACCAACCAGCCGGTTGACCTCAATGTCGGCAAAAGGAAGCGGATTGTGCAGCGACCGTGCGATTCCGTATACCGTTGCCTGCCAACGGCCCGAAGCCGTTTCACTTCCCAGGCCGGCCCCGAGCTGACCGTGCCTCCACTGTTTTCCGGCCGAGACTCTCTCAAAAAGAACGGCAGCGCGTCGCCGGTCATCGTTGAGTTCTTCCCGGGTTAGTGAACCGGGATGACGGGTATCCGGTGCATCGACAAAAGCCCCCGAAACTCGAAGATGCCTGCCGGAAGACAAGTCTTTTTCCATGTGAGCGGTCATCCGGAAAGCACTGTGGTGGCTGTGATTCCGGTATCCCTCCCTCTGAAACCACGATGTATTGATTGCGTAACCGCTGTTCCCGGAGCGGTATGCGGTGCGGGCACTCGTGTTGAGCGTGCCGAATGCGCCACCATAAAAACGAACCGCCGCACTGTTATCATAATCGGCCGGACGCGTTGTCAGAACCATGGTTCCTCCGCCCGCATTCCCCCAGAAGGAGGAACCGGGGCCCCTCATCACTTCCAGCTGCCGGACCATCGACGGATCCACAACGTCCATGACCGTCTGTCCGTCGGGCATGGTCAGCGGCACATCGTCCATCAATACATAGATACCCCGCACCCCGAAGGCCGTGCGCCAGCCCATCCCCCGGATCGTTATCCGTTCTCCCAGCGCATAGTTCTGACGATCGTTGACCCAAAGACCCGGAATGGCATCGGTAATACGATCCATGCTGAAACCCGGTTCGAGCTGTTGCAATGTCACGGATCTGTTGTGCACAGAAACGGAAAACGGGGCCCCGTCCCGGGTCTCCGTATCCCGGGCTGCCAGGATCCTGATCTCATCAAGAGACACTTCAAGCGTGTCCATGACCGAACCTCGCCTGTCAGAGACAGCAACCGGCAAATCAGTGTCCAAACCTTGCCTTGGCACCTTGGGAATAGGGGTGTCAATGAATGCAATCGGAGTGTCAATGAATGCAACTGGGGCGCCAATGGACACAACCGGTGCATCAGGAGAAGAAGAATGACCGGCATCGCCCCCGCTCCCCATGGCATAAGACACGAAATCCGGATTCCCTGACAAAGGCAGCAGCAAGCCGTTGCATAAGAGCACCACAAAAAGGAGACGGTATCGATACATAAACCGTCTGACCCGATTATCCATAAGAATACTGTTTAAAACAGAAAGAAAATGCCAGAAAGAAAATGTCATGCTCTTTAAACTCATGTTTTTCACGCTGTCCTGAAACAGCAGATACACCTGCGAACGTAGAACCTGAACGGCAAGAACCGACGTCAAATGAAACAACCTTCCTCAGGATCATCATGTCAATGGAGAAACAACGGTCAAAAAGAACCCGTTCACCCAAGAGCCGGTAATCACCCAACGACCAATATTCACCCGACGAGCGATATTCACCCAGCAGCCAGTAACCTTTTAGTGTTTGAGAACGTATATCTCTTCAAAAGCAGCTCTTCCGTCTCACCCATGGAATATATGCCTGAAGCAATCTGAAGAAACAACGATAAAACACCAGAAAAATGAACACTCGACGTTTTTTACTGGCAGCCATGCTGCTCATTGTCTTTGCATACAAATTCGTACCGGAGATCAGCGGGGGCAGGCAGGCCCTGGCTTTTATGAATCTGGACGCCAAGCCCAAACCGGATCAAGTCTGGAGAACCGATGTGGTGGAGGTAAAAAGCCCGGCGAGCCTTGAAGCCCGGACTCCTGCCGGCTCTGTATATGTCACGTCGCATGACCGATCTGAAATCATCGTCCAGACCATTGTGACGCTCAGAGGACGACCGATTGCGGAAGGAGACAAGGCGCCGGTCTCACTGTCTGTCGACAAGAAGGGCAACCACGTGACCGTTCATGCCGAAGTTGAGAACAGGGTCGGCAGAAGCAGCCCCTCCATCTCATACCGTATATATGTGCCGGTAGAAACATCGGTGGTTTCCCACACTGCTGGCGGATCCATGACGGCAAAAAACCTCAATGGGGATGTCGAGTTGAAGACATCAGGTGGCAGGATATTCGTCTCGAAAATCAAGGGTGATGTCGATGTTTCCACTTCAGGTGGGCCCATCACCATAACAGGTAGTTCCGGTCATCTCAAGGCCCGGACCAGCGGCGGGGTCATCAGTCTGACCGATTCCGACGGCTCGATGGATGTGCGGACTTCGGGAGGCAGCCTGGAACTGAAGAACCTCTCAGGCAGTCTGGAGGCCATCACCAGCGGTGGAGCCATTTCGGCCGGAATCATTCACATATCGGATTATCTCAAGCTTTCAACATCCGGCGGAGCCATCCATGTGGAACTCCCGGATAACCAGGGCCTCGATATTCGCGCATCAGGTTCCTCCGTCCACTCGGATCTGAAGCATTTCAGCGGAAGCCACAGCCGGAACAGCCTCACTGGCACGGTTCTCGACGGAGGTATTCCTGTGGATATCAGAACACCCGGCGGATCGGTTCGTCTCAGACACGGTCAATGACCGCTATACAGGATCTGAAAACAGTGCTGCTGTCTCCCTGATCCGTTCAAGGCAGGTTCGGAATAAATCAAGATCGATCGTCAGCGGCGGAGCCAGGCGTATGATAGAGTCGGAATGGAGCGTCCAGCCCAGAAGGATCTGGTGCTCTTCCAGACAATGACGAACCGTACGCCGGCAGGTTTCTGCATCGCAAAGCTGAAGGCCAAGCATGGCGCCCCTGCCCCTGAGCTCTACGATACCCGGACCATGCATTATTTCATGTGCTAATGCTTCAATATCGGAAGCACGATCCATGAGCTGGTCTCTGAGCAGGACCCGTAACGCGCTTTCGGCCGCCGCGCAACTGACCGGATGTCCGCCGAAAGTGGTCACATGGCTCAATGGCGGATTGTACATGAATGCTTCGAACAGATTAGACGATGCGGCGACTCCGCCAAGCGGCATCCCGCCACCCATCGCTTTGCCCATCGTAAGAATATCCGGCGCCAGATCATAATGCTCAAATGCAAAAAAGCGGCCCGTCCGTCCGAAACCGGATTGAATTTCGTCGAAGATCAGCAAGGTGCCGGTATCTGAGCACCGGTTACGCAGCCGATGAAGCCACTCACGATCCGCCGGTATCACACCACCCTCCCCCTGAATCGGCTCCATAATCACCGCCGCTGTTTCCGTGGTGATTTCATCAAGCACCCGGTCATCGTTAAAGGGGAAAAAATGAACATCAGGCAGCAGTGGCTCGTACGGTTTGCGATAAACATCCCTTCCGGTTACGCTAAGCGAGCCCTGGGTGTCGCCATGGTATCCATTTTGAAAAGCAATGAAGGCATGTCTCCCTGTACTTTTTTTTGCCAGTTTGAGTGCCGCCTCATTGGCCTCGGTACCGGTATTGACAAAATAGATGCGGTCCAGATGCTTCGGCAGAAGTGAAGCCAGCCGGGCAGCCAGGGCCGATTGCGGCCGCTGGATGAACTCACCGTAGACCATCACATGCATATGCCGCTCTGCCTGTTTTTTAACGGCATCAACTACTTCAGGATGCCCGTGACCGAGCTGACTAACGGCAATACCCGATATCAGATCAATGACCTTCTTCCCGTCTTTGGTATGAAAGGTCACCCCTTCGGCATGATCAATTTCCAGTCCGATAGGCGCATCACTGGTCTGTGCAACATGCCGGAAAAAAAACTTTCTTTCGTCCGATTCCATTACAATAAATTTTTAAACGGACCGTCTGGCCCCCGCCCGGCCCGCTACCCTGGTTAGATTTTTTTCAACAGATCAAGGACCTCATGCTGCAGTGTCTGTGAACGATCCTCATTATACCAGCGCTGAAGCGCAATTGCGATATCCTCAGAAGACTCACCCTGCTTTTTAAGATCCTCAGAAAGGCTTTGAGCCGGTTCCGGCCGCGGCCCCCAAACCCATAGTTCCTCCAGACTGTCTTTATCCAGTCCGATGATTTTGGGAATCGATTGGCGACCATTGGTCAGGTAGGCATCCATCACTTCGGGATTGTCATCACGGAGTAGAAGACGCAGAGTCACTCCCGGCACCGACACGGCCATCTTCGCAAAAACGGGAACCGACTGGGCAACATCTCCGCACCAGGCCTCCACCAGACCAATCCACACCTGATTGCGCGGAAGGTTGCGAAGGACCTCCATCAGTTCCGGTATAATAGCGGTCTTCTTGGTTACACGGTCCATGCGAGCGGCATTCAGCCGGGTGTATTCGACCAGTTTTTTGGACTGCTGAGAGCCTGTTGTCTTTCTTTCAATGAGGAGACTGGCAATCAGATCCCTGTAAGAAGCATAGGACATGGCCTGATCAACCTGTGTCCTGTCAATCGGGTGTTTCATAAAACGGATTATTTCCATTAGTGGCAGGCCATCAGGTCCGCCGGACGGCATTACAGCCTGTTTTCGCTGAATATAAGTGCTGAAGAACAACCGTCTTGTCCGAACAGCAACATAAAACTACCAAAAAAAACGATAAAAAATTAATGGTCTCTTTTTCATCGGTCCGGGAAGCAAATTTTCCCAAGGTGAAGCCTGGAGTCAGACCCGCAAACCAGCTCATTGGCAAGCGCACCAAAAAAGAGCGCTTCTTTTGCATCTGCCGATACGCCGGTTTCATCCAGGCTCCGAACCGGCAGCGGGTGCAGAGTCTGGCTCAAACCACGCATAAGGGTTTTATTATGCGCACCTCCCCCACTGACCAGCACTTCCACATCAGCGCTTGCCGGGGTTCGGCCCGAAAACAGTTCCCGGGCTGACAGGCAGTGCTCGCGGCAGACCGACCGGATTTCCCTGGCTATGCTCTCAACCGTCAGACAGGTCAGTGTGGCTATTAAATCCTCCGGTGATATCGCTTGATCCTCATACTCCAGGCACGCATCTACCCATTCCAGATTGAAAACCTCGAATCCTGTGGTTTTTGGCGCCGGTGCATGAAAATAGGGGTGCTCGAGCATCCGTTCGAGCATCACCTCGTTCACCTGTCCGCTATCGGCCAGCTGGCCTCCCTCATCGTAGGTTCGGTCAGGGAAGTATCTTCGCACAGCGGCATCAATCAGTGTGTTACCCGGCCCGGTGTCATAGCTGAGCGGCGGAAATACACCCCCGTCTTTTCCCAAAAAAGTAAAGTTGGCAATTCCGCCGATATTGAGCAGAAATCGATCCCTGTCCGGATCACTGAACAGCAGATAATCTCCATAGGCCGCCAGCGGGGCACCCTCTCCGCCACGGGCGGTATCGCGCTGGCGAAAATCGCTGATGGTGATAATGCCGGTCTGTGCTGCGACATGATCTCCGTCGCCTATCTGAAGGGTGGCATGAGGCATCTCCTCCATTCCATGTTTATGCTTTGGGGCATGGTAGAGGGTCTGCCCATGACTGGCTACCAGATCCACCTCCTGCGGATCGACCTGCCAGTCCCGGAGAGCCTGCCGGACATACCGGCCATGCAGAACCCCAAGATAGGTATGCCACACACACAAAAGCTCCGTATTCAAGGTCGCCGACCTGGCAAAGGCCAGAAGCTGTTCCCTCACCCGGTCGGTGTAGGGAACCGACCGGAACGACTCCACCACAAAATCCGTCGACGCGCCCGAGCCGTAAAACCGGCACAATGCAATATCAAGACCATCCATCGAAGTCCCCGACATCAGTCCAATGATCCGACGGCTTTTTCTGCGCGCCATTTTTTCCAATTCCTGCAGACAAAGATTCATAGTATCGGTGTGTATTCTTTCGTATTTTTGAGCAAGACCTTGATTTGCAACAAGGAATCGCAATTATTGCGGTTCCGGTCAGGGAATCTGTTGCATCTGAAGAGGAACCCCGATCTAAGATAAAGGAAAAAACATGAACAGCACCATCCGGACCGGCAGGGATGACCATCATGAAGCCGATTCCGATGCACAAGCACAATTTGATGCCGAAATCCGGGATCTGATCGCTGCACTGGAAGAACAACTCGGCGAAGGGGCAAGTCGCTGGTATCACGACGAGTCTACCGAAACCCTTTATATTGAACTCCAGGCACTCGGCGGACTCACGGAGGAACAGATCGAGCAGAAAGCCGGACCCATACTCGACCAGTGCGGGCTCGATTTTGAAGAGATCCTCCTGTTGCCTTATTCTTCGTAATCAGCGCATGACCTCCGGCATCCACGATTGACGAACGAGCCTGTTATGAGATTACTTCGCTTTCTTCTGATCTTTCTGGGTACAGCCCTGCTGATCGTCGGATCAATCTTCTATATCAACCGGGATGTCTTCATCACTGTTTTTCAAAACAGGACCGCTATTCTTGAGGGCAGTGAATGGGTCGACAAAACCTACTCACTGGGCGGGCTTATATCCTACATGGCCGAACAGCCTGGCCATGTGAGCATGGCAAGTATGAGCGCCAGCCTGAACGACAGCCGGAACAACAAGCCCGTCACAAACCGCAAGATACATCCGAAAAATAGCCTGAGCACAAACCACGTTCCGGATGCCCCGGACTCCTTCATCTGCATAGAACCGGATCAACCCGTTCCGGCCGGCACACTGTCTCACTTTATCCTGTTTGCAACCTATGCCGAACAGGTTATCCTGGGTCTGACCAGTCCCCGGAGCAGTGTGGAAGTCGATAAGCTGAAGTCATTTTATCTTCCGGGTCTGGACCAGGGCCACCGGCAGCGATTCGAGCAGTGGCTGCGAACCCTGCCCGAACCTCCCGACCTGGAGATGCTGATCCGTTATCTGGCACATAACAGGGACCCGGCTGCCGGGGACTATCTCTTTTTCCGACTGGGTGAAGAGGCGGTCCTTGCAATGACAGAGCGCCTGGGCGGAGGGTGTCTTGAACCGCCTGTCCCGCTCTATGGCATACGCACTCAGGCACTGACACCACAGAGAGAACCAGGCCTGGATCATGAAAACCTGTCTGCCCGACTCGGCCAGCTTTCGGATATACCACGCGAGAAGTTTCTGCGGAAATCCATCGAGCTGGCTCATGTGCAATGGGTGGATCCACAGAAAAACAAACCTGTTTCCATCCGTTTTTTCCAGGATGAACGGGCACTCTACCGTCTCTACCCGGCCGTTTGTGCCGGTACGTTCTCGCGGATGCTGCTTGGCATCTGGAAAGACCATTCGCTTGGATATGATGTCAGCCGGAAAATCCGCAACCTGCTGGAAGAGGCATCTCAGGACCGTACATCCGGAGCTGACCTGAAGCATTACAGTTCGTTTTTTGATGAGCGAATGAGCTATCTGAGCGGCTGGAGCATTGCCACGGATCCGGATGATAATGTCATCCGGACTCAGGTTATCCTCTTTCACGATATTCCACCGGGACTCTGGTTTCACATGAACAGCAATTTCATGACCCGGGATTATCATCACCGCATGCTGTACGATCCCGAAATCCGTAAAAGAACAACGGAGCTC
>SLHZ01000311.1 GCA_007135895.1 Balneolales bacterium
GACTATCTGGAAAAACATCCTGATGACCCCGAAGTACGATATACGCGATATTTCCTGGATCATCTCGAAACCTTCGCCTTTTATGAGGATTTAAAGGAAATACTGGACTCCAGAGGACTCAGCAAGGACGAAATGCTGAAAAACGGCGACTGGAGGGAGCTCCTCTCTCTTGTCATGCGGGAGGAAGGTCTTGGTTTGGTCCGGTTGCCCAAAGCCCTGATTCCTTTTCACCGCTATTCCGATCACTGCAGAACGCCCCTGGAAGAGCATCTGGTGGAAGCGGTGGCCTACACCCGGTCAAAAAAAGGGAGGGTGCGTATCCACTTCACCATATCCCCGGAACATGAGCAGGCCTTTGTCCGCCGACTCAGTGCTGTGAGGGACCGTTACGAAACCGGCTCCATTCGTTTGACGGTGGAAACCTCCTTTCAGCGACCCGAAACCGACACGATAGCCGTGAATCCCGATAATGAGCCATTCATTGATGATGAGGGGAAACCGGTTTTCCGGCCTGGCGGGCACGGGGCGCTTCTGGTGAATCTTGAGGAGCTCTGGGGCGATTTGATTTTTATCAAGAACATCGACAATGTGGTTCCGGATAATCAGAAAGAGACCACGATCTACTACAAAAAACTGATTGGCGGTTATCTGCTCACCGTTCAGGACCGGATTTTTTCCTGGCTCAAAGAACTTGACCGGGGTAATATCGATCCGGTTTTTCTGGAAGAAATCACGGATTTTTTAAAGAATGAGCTTTGTATCACTCCACCCAGCAAAAGCGGTAACGCGCTTGCCCGCTATCTTTTTGATCGCCTGAACCGTCCGTTGCGGGTCTGCGGCATGGTCAGGAACGAAGGCGAGCCGGGAGGGGGACCGTTCATTGTGCTTCATCCCGATGGCACAACATCGCTTCAGATTGTCGAAAGCGCCCAGGTCAACATGAATGACCCGGAACAGAAAAAGTCTTTTGAGAAATCCTCCCACTTCAATCCGGTCGACCTGGTCTGTTCCATGCGCGACTACCAGGGACGATCCTTTTCACTTGAGTCCTTCCGTGACCCGGATACCGGTTTCATCTCACAGAAGACACATCAGGGACGTGCTCTCAAGGCACTGGAATTGCCGGGTCTATGGAATGGCAGCATGGCCGGGTGGAACACGCTCTTTGTTGAAGTACCTTCCGAAACGTTCAAACCTGTCAAAACGGTAAATGACCTGCTGAGACCCGAGCACCGGAACACCCCCGAATAACTATGGGGGCCAACGCCTTCTATGAAACCCGTATTACCATCGACTATCCAAACGGGTTGTTGATTTTTCTTGAGCCATGAACGATGATGTGAGCCGGGCGGGGCAAGGGCATCTATTCCCGGTATGTGACTTGCAGGTCCACCGGGTGATTCGCAACTCCGGGGGATGATTTGCGGCTCCGAAGGTTGACTTGTGGCACCACCGGATGATTCGCAGCTCCGGCAGGTGATTCGCAGCTCTGGCAGCTGCATAATCTACAATGCGATTTCCAGACGCAGTACCGGATAGAAGCCGGGCATGGTGCGTTTATGGATTTCATAGAGGACGTCGTAGTCACCGGCGTCCTGACTGCCGTTGCCACCGGTGGGAAGGGGCTGGTTATCGGCGATACCTGTCGGTTTCAGGCTCCAGTCGATCACGTTGCGCCGGTTCAGGACATTGATCAGATCCAGATGCACATCCATCCGGACCGGTCCAAACGATGGCCGGTATCGCACGGAGAGGTCAAGTTGGTGGAAGGCGCTGAGCCGGTCGTCCTGAGGGGAGTCGAAGTCATACTGACCACCGATGGTCCGGATCCCCTTGACAAACAGATAGTCGTAGTAGGCCTGGCGAAATCCCCAGGCGCGTCCATAGACCGACTTCAAGTTGGCGATGACCGAGACGGATCCGTACACATCGACGATCCCGCGTGCCTGGATGCGGTGCGGCTCGTTCCAGTACGCAGGCACGGGATGCCCGAATTGTGAAACCCGGAACTCGGCTTTCGTGTAGTCGTAGCCCAGTACCAGCTTGGCGCCGGGATCGGGCAGGACTTGATGCAGGCGAGCTGAAAAACCACCGGCTCTCAGTCGTGTGCTTTCGGTGAAGGCCTCCGCCGAGCTGCGGTCGACACCCGTATCCATCGACAGACTGTAGGAAGAACCGATGTACCGGGTGGGCTCCCACTTGAAATAACCCTCCAGCTTGAGGGTTGTAAGAACAGAAGGTTGATACCGCCACGAGCCACTGATGTGATAGGCCTTCGGGGGTGTGTCAGCCGAGGCATGCGACCATACGGTAAATGTGGGTATCAGGGAAGTTGGTCCCACATTGGTGATATCGTACTGGTGAATAAACTGACGATAGACACCGGCGGCCAGCCGGGCGGACCAGAAACCGATGACCGCGTTGGTCCGGTCATATTGCACCGACAGCCGGGGTTCGAGAAAAGAACGCGGTTGTGTATCGATCTGCGTCAAACGCGTTCCGGCCGTAAATTGCCATCCTCGTCCCGTCTTTGCCTGCAGATTGGCATATGCCGTACCAAAAATCGAGCTCTCATCGGAGTATACCGGCAGGAAAAAGAACTCGCTGAAATCAACCCGCGAGGAAACGATGTTCAGTTCCAGTCCGCTTTCAAGCGAATATTGGGGCGAAAAATGATACTGCACCGATGATCCCAGCAGCCCGTGTTCAATCCGGTTGAACCCTTTGTGTCGCGGCTCAAGCGGGGCGACTCCAGACATGCTGCGGAACATGCTTAACGGTGAGACAAAAGTATCAAAATTCCACCCGTCTTCGGCGGTACTACGGGTGAAGAGATGGTAGCTGTGGTCCATGCGTCCGGAGCTGAAGCCGGCGCGGGTGGACAGGCTCACGCGCGGACCCGGACTCGCGTCCCATCGAACCTGTGCCGTCAGATTCTGCCACTCGTAATGGTCGCGCGTGTAAAGGTAGTTGTTCGACATCTCCGCTTCATAGCGCCGGTTCAGTGCGGACATATGTACCCGGTTTTGTCCGTGCCAAACCGAAGCGCTGATAGTGTGGAACGGATTGGGTTCGTACCGCACGGCGGAGTGGATATCCAGGTAGCGAATGTCGGTGATATGGCTGAGCGATTCGTATTCACTATGAACCGTACCCATACCCTGAAGCAGATTTTCGGCAAGGACCTGGTCGACATAGCCCCAGTCCCGCATGGTCTGCTGCAGGTTCGGGTCCTGGTATAAATCCCAGAAATTACTCCGGAAGCTGCCGGTCACCGCCACTGTGGGGTAGGATTCGTTCATCGTGCCGCTCTTGCCGTAGGCGGCCGGCTCGGAGCTTCCCATGACGGAAGCGTCCTGACTGGAGATACGCTTTCCGAAACCGCTTCGGTCGGAGCCAGCCTGATCAGAGGCGGGCGAAGCGGAGCTGGCGGATCGGATGCCGGTTGTATGCGGGCTGGCAGGCGCGCCGTCGTCCTTGCGCTGAAATGAGAGATCGGCGCGGATATTGGCGTTGACCGGATCACCGAGCAGGGTCACTCCGCGTGATCCGGCGGACGGTATATCGTGTACGAAGTCGATGATCCCCGAGAGCATGCTGCCCTCCGTGGCGCCGAAGCCTGCCTTGTGCAGCCGCACTTCACGGATGGCAAGCGGACTGAAACTGCTGTAGAAGTAACCGAAATGATAGGGGTTGTAGACGGGAATACCGTCCAGGCGGATCCGGTGTTCACCCTGCCGTCCGCCCTGAAGGTGGATATCCTGCAGGGGCAGGCCGTACTGAAGTCCGGCAAACAGACCCATACTGCGGATAGGATCATGCATGCTGCCCGACACATCCCAGCTACCAAGGGAACGTACCGAGGCACGATTATCTATACCGGCCAGATCGGCACGATGCGCTTCGACGATCATGGGGGTGATCATGAACGGACGCGGTTCGAGCTTCACTTCCGTGTGCGTCATTTGGTCCGGACGAATCTCCACTACCGTTTCATGCGGGTGATAACCCAGATAACTGATCACAATGCGGTGTGATCCGCTGATCATGCGGTTGAGCCGGAACATGCCGCTGTTGTTCGTTGTTGCCCCGCCGGCGGCGTCGGCCAGCAGGATCGTGGCGCCGTGCAGCGGCTTGCCCGTACGACTATCCCGCACCTTGCCCGCAAATACCCCGTAGGCGGGATCATCGGCCACCTTTCGAACGATGACGACGGTACCCGACGAAAGGATGATATAATCGAATGGTGTATCGGCCAGTATCCCACCCAGCAGCTGCGGCATGGGCACCTCCTGCACGCGCCGGTAAATAC
>SLHZ01000337.1 GCA_007135895.1 Balneolales bacterium
GACAATCTGAGTCTCGAAGATGAAATCAGAAAGCAGTACGGGAATGTACATGAAGCCGGCGAGGAGCCTGGGACCGTACAAGAAGCCGGGGATGAATCTGGTACCGCACAAGAAACCGGTGAGGAATCCGGGGCCATATCCACACCGGTTACCGGCACAGCAAAACAGTTGCGAACAATGGCCGGCAGCGAGTCGAAAACCGCGCTTCAACCCGTTAAAGTACCCCTCGAACACGATTGGGGAGTGGGTGGGTCTTTCCATGTGACCGACAGCGACGTGCTGGTCCCGCTGGCCAACGGACCGCTGCTCGAACTGGCCTATTTCGAACGGCGCGGCAGCACCGAATGGCGAAAATTCATCGTCGAAACCGGCCAGTATGACGGCCGTGTCATTATCTCGGATCTGTCACGATCCGGCGATCGCGCCGTTTTTGTCTATTCGACCGCGTCCACCCCACCCCGCTACCTCATCGGCGATCTGGAGACCCGGCGGCGGAGTGTTCGTCTGACCGAAGGCACCGAACTCTTCCGGCTGAACACCGGCCTGGCGTCCAAACATATCGCCCGGACCGAGATCTTCCGGTGGACCGGCGCTGAAGATACCGGGGTGAACGGCATTCTCTACTATCCGGAAAACTATGAACCCGGACGACGATATCCGCTGGTCGTTGCCATACGGGGCGGACCGGCGGCCGTGACACTGGCCCGTTGGTACATGAGGTGGGCCTACTTCCCCCACCTGCTTTCCCAGAAGGGTTCATTCGTGTTGATGCCTAACTATCACGGATCCTCCAATCACGGACTGGAATTCGTGGAATCGATCAAGGGCCGATACTACGAACTGGAACTCATCGATATCGTCAACGGCATTGAAACCCTCTATGAGGCAGGCAAGATCGACAAGGACTCACTGGGCGTGATGGGATGGTCGAACGGTTCCATCCTGAGTATCGCCTTGTCGATTGAATATCCGGATCTTTTCCGTGTTGTGGGGGCCGGTGCCGGAACCATCAACTGGATTTCCGACTACGGAACATGCCAATTCGGAGTCCGCTTCGACCAGAGTTATATCGGCGGGGCGCCCTGGGACAGTACCGACGGCACCTTTTACAACAGGGCTTACATCGAAAAATCGCCGCTTTTCCGCATGGATCTGGTCAAGACACCGACCATCATCTTCTTCGGCAGCGAAGACCGGGCGGTGCCGCGCGATCAGGGCTGGGAGCACTATCGCGCCATGCAGCAGATTGGCAAGGCTCCGGTTCGCTTCCTCTGGTTTCCGGGTCAGCCGCACAGCCTGCAGAAACTCACCCATCAGCGGCGCAAGCTGACCGAAGAAATTGCCTGGTTTGACCGCTATCTGTTCGGTACGCTGGAAGAGCCGAACCGCGCTTTCAAACCCGGTAGTCCGCTGGCCGACCTGCTCAAACGGGACAGTCTGGCCCGGGTCGAAGGGTACTACGGTGTCCGAAACAGCGATACGCTTATTCCGGAGGTGGTACCGGTGGGCAAAGACACCATATCCATCGGCCGATTCACGGTGACCAACCAGCAGTACCATGCTTTCGACAGTGAACATGCTTTTCATCCGCTGCAGGCGAATCACCCTGTGACTGGTATCAGCCTGGAACAAGCCCGGGCCTATGCCAAGTGGCTGAGCGGGCTGACCGGCGACACCTGGCGGCTTCCCAACGAGGATGAAGCCAAAGCATTGCACCGGCTGGCGCACAGAGCCGGACCCCGGCAGAACACGATGAACCATCTGGCCGGCTACAGCATCATTCCGGACGAGGTACCGCTATTGCGACAGAAAGTGGACCGTCTGGGTCCGTCCGACCTGATCCGCGTAGTGGGCTCGTTTGCTCCGGTGAAAGTGGGACAGGCGGAGATCTATGACCTCGGTGGCAATGTAGCCGAATGGTTCGATTCCGGCGACAAACCCGCGAAACAAAAGATCTACGGCTATGGAGCCGTCCATTTCGTGGATCCGGCGGATCCTTCGCGTCCCATGCCATACCCCGAGTTTACCGGCTTCCGGATGATACGGGAGTAGGAAAACCGCTGTTGTTGCAACATACGATACTGCCAGCCCGATCCGGATCTCTGGACCAGCTTCGAAACGACACCACCAGCCGGATTCGGATCCTGTTTACTGGCCCGGCTTCGCAAACAACTTCAGACCTGGCTCCGGAGCCAGGCGATTTCCTCCGCCCACTTTTCAGGTTCGGTGGTTTCAAGGATCAGGGGCATGTGATTCAGGCGCTCGTCGTTCATGATCAGACGAAAGGGTTCCTCCCCCATGGTACCCTCTCCCAGCGGCGCATGACGGTCCACCCGGCTTCCCAGTGCCGATTTGGCATCGTTCAGATGCATGCCCCTAAGCCATCGGAAACCGACCACCCGGTCAAATTCCTCCATTGTGCGTTCATAACTCTCCGGCGTGAGCAGATCGTAACCGGCGGCATGGGCATGACAGGTATCGATGCAACATCCAACCCGGTCCGGATCATCCACCAGACGGATAATTTCAGCCAAATGTTCGAAGCGAAATCCCAGGTTGCTTCCCTGTCCGGCCGTGTTCTCCAGGACTACCGTGACCCCCCGGGTGCGTTCCAGCACGTAGTTGACCGAAGCGGCGATACGCTCCAGACACTCCTGCTCGCTGATCTGACGCAGATGACTGCCGGGATGGATATTCAGATACGGAATACCCAGCAGTTCACATCGCTGCATTTCATCGAGCAGGGCATCCCGTGATTTCTGCAAACCCGCTTCTTCCGGATGCCCGGGGTTGATCAGATAGCTGTTGTGCGGCAGGATCTGCTCCCGCGTGAAGCCCAGTTCGGAACACCGCTCTTCAAACGATCGTATCACTTCCGGCTGTAATGGCGGAGATTTCCATTGCCGCTGGTTTTTGGTGAACAGGGCGAAAGCGTTGGCCCCGATCTTTTGCGCGTTGACCGGGGCGTTATCTACCCCTCCGGCGGCACTTACATGTGCTCCGAGCCACTTCTTTTCTGCCTGGTTCATTATATCCTAATAGCTATCGGGAAAATTTTCCTTATTTGAGCAGTGTCATGCGGCGGTGCGCAATCTGCGAGCCAGTCTGCAGCCGGTAGACGTAGACACCGCTGGAAAGTCCCGATCCGTCGAAATGAACGGTATAGCGGCCGGCCGACTGCCGTTCGCCGACCAGATTGCCCACAAGGCGGCCGGTGGCATCAAAGACCTGAAGGCGGACCTCCCCGGCCTCGGCAAGGGTGTATTCGATGACCGTTACCGGGTTAAACGGGTTTGGATAGTTTTGCTTCAGATCGAATGTCAGCGGCTGCTGTCCGTCACAGAAATCACTGCTGGTGACGGTCGAAAAACGCAGCGGTTCGGACCATTCGCTGTAACCCGACCGGTTGCCCGCACGCACGCGCCAGAAGTAGGTAGTACCCGGTGCCAGACCGCTGACGGCAAGTTCGGTTTCCTCCAATCCGGTTTCGCTGACAAAGAGTGTCCCGAATTCCCTGTCGGTGGCTACCTGCACATCGTATACCTCCGCACGGTTGGAAACGCCCCAGACCAGCACCACATCACTCTCCACATCATCCTGCCCATCCCAGGGCGACCAGACCGGTACGTCAGGAATCCTCAATTCGGTGGTGAAAGAGCGTGTCTCCGACCAACCTCCGGGAGTTCCAGCCACCATGCCACGTACCCGCCAGAAATAGACGGTTTCGTCCGGCAGATCATCGATACCAAAGGTGGTATCATCGAGGAACTTTACCGCAATGGTCTCATGGAAATCCGCGCGCCGGCTCACCTCCAGATAGTAGGAATCTGCTCCGGCAACGGCTTCCCAGGAGAAGGCAACGGGGATTTCCACCTCTTCGGCTTCATGCGCCGGTGTTACGAGTTGCGGACCCACCTCGGAATCCAGCATGGTGGTAAAGCTGGAAACCGGACTCCAGGGACCCGGCAGGTACCGGAAAGGGTTCTCTCCCTGATTCAGTACGAGTTCCACTATCCCCCGCACGCGCCAGAAATACTCAGTATTATACTCCAGGAAATCCGCGCGCAGCCAGGTGCCGTTGAACCCGCCCATGATGGACACCGTATCCTGCAGCGCTTCGTCGGCATAGATTTCGACATGATAGTAATTGCTGTACGGTAAACCGGCCCAGCTCATCATGGCCGGAACCGGCACACCGCGTGACTCGTCACCGGGAGCCCAGATCGCTCCATCAGAGATCTCGGCCAGACCGCCCGGCCACAACACCTCAATACTCTCCAGCCATTTCCGGAATTCC
>SLHZ01000119.1 GCA_007135895.1 Balneolales bacterium
CATGCCGATATGGGCGTGTGCCACAACAAAGTGGGTGAAATGGATCACTTCGTTGACCGTTCGCAGAGACTGCATGCTGCCCTGCAGGCTGACGAATGTATAGCTCATGGCAGCAAAGACAACAAAACGAAGCGTTGGCGAGTACCTTACGGCATTAAATGAGCCGACCACGGTCATATGATGGTTCACGGCTACCACCACAACCGGAATGACCATCATCACACTGGCCGATATGGATATGGTCACAAACCAGGTTGGCAGCGGCGATCCGATCAGATGATGGAAACCGTTCCAGTTGTAGAAGAGCGCCAGACCCCAGAAGCCCAGCAGTGACAAACCGTAACTGTATATGGGACGCCCCAGAACTTTGGGTATGAAGTAATAGGCCGCAGCCAGGGCAATAGGCGTAAACCACAAACCAAGTGCGTTATGCGCATACCACCAGTTCATTCCCGCCTGGACTGTAGGCGTGTCGTAGATGGGCAGCGACGACACCAGGCCCAGTAGCGGGAACCAGAGGAAAGCCGCCAGCAAATACCAAACCGAAACATATATCTGGTTTACCTGCCGATCATAAATCATCAGCATCACCGAAGAAGACATGACGATGACACAGAGCACTATGACCACCATGGTGGAAACCGGAAACTCAAGCCACTCAATACCCCTGGAAAAGCCCGCCAGCATCTGGATGCTGCCCACGAGCAAAGCCAGGTTCCAGATCATCGTGGCTGCGATAATGTAGCCTCGCAGCTTGATGGGCACTTTGAGAAGACGACTGAGCATCCAGAGACCCACACCGGATCCGGCCATGGAGGCCCATCCGTAAACCATCGTATTCAGATGCAAAGGCCGAAGCCGCCCGAAAGTCAGCCACGAAGCCCCTCCCAGCCAGTCCGGCAGATGCATCTTTAACGATACCACCATTGCCAGCAAGGTTCCGGCCAACAGCCAGAACAGACCGGACAGTATAAGAAAAAGTACCACGTACCGGCTTTTTCTGTCCAGATCGGCGACACGATATTTCGCCGTTTCTATGCTTCCAGACTTCACGGGCTGTTCAACCTCCATCCTGATTGGGTTTAAATATCTGGTCGGTGCGCCTTCCTGCCGGTTCATCTTCATCAAAAGGCAACATGCTGCCTTTATTTATACGATCAAACTGCCCGTTAAAAAAAGCCCATAGAAAAAGGGCCAGACCTCCGCCAATGATAGCCAGACAGGACATGACCAGTATGAATGCACCGTACGTCAACGTAATACTATGTTTTATCTTTTCTTCCGGCTAAAAACCGGGTAAATAAATGCGAATTATGTGATAATATCGTAAGGAAAAGGTATTAATTCGCTCTTTATGATCAAAGAAAAAAACATCAGTCGCTGATAGCCAACCGCTGATAGCCGGACCACAACCCTGCAGAAAGATCGTTGCAGAAATATCAAATACCGGCAATAAGGCTTCCTGTTCTGCAGACAGATCGTTGCAGGAATATCAAATACCGGCTACAAGGTTTCCTATTCTGCAGACAGATCGTTGCAGAAGTAGCGGCCCTGCTCACCGTCCTGTGGTGTGATATAGACAACAGCCGTCAGGGGCGGAAGGTGGAACAGGTCCCCATCGCGAACCGCTTCACGTGCCCGGTAATCGGAACCCCTGGCCTGAACCGGGTGCAATCGGGTATCTACCCGGTTGACGCCCTCTGCCGCCAGAGTAATTGTACGTTTGCGGATATCGGCATTGAAAAGGATCAGTATGCCGTCCAGATCAGGATCAAGGTCATCTCCGGCACAAAGACCGTCCGATATGGTCATGACAATGATGCCGGGCTCCTGGGCAGGCCCCACATTGTGAAAAGCCACCCTTCTGTGGATTTCCTCTGCCGAGGTCAGACGGAATAGCGGTGAACTGTATCGGATTTGAAGCTGCTCAAGAAAAGCCTGATGCGCCCACTCCATGTGCTCACGTCCGACCTCCATGTTCGGGTGCCGCAAGAATGTGCGTATCTGATCCCATCGTGCTTCGTTGTCCCATCCCGGCGGCAAACCAATGGCCCAGTTATGTGTTTCCAGGCTGAAATCCACGGCATTGAACCAGTCACCTGAATCAAAGCTGTTGCGGTCCATCGACTTTGATCGAAGAATATCGGTGCCCATCTGATAGAAAGGCACCCCCTGTCCGAAATTGACAAAGGCATTGCTCAGAAGATGGACCCGGACCCGGTCCTTCATCTTCATGTCCAGTGGAAGCTTGGCCTGCGTATTGTCCCACAGCGTCTCATTGTCGTGCTTGTCAATATAGTTCACCGATTCATGCGGCTGCCCGGCAAAACCGATCCACTCGTTCGAACCGGTTACCCGTTCTCCGTACCGGTTAATGTAGGGATAAGAGACAAGATTCCCTGTCATACCCACACGGATCCGGTCGGCCGCTTCCAGCAGTTGTGACCGGCTTCTCTCCTGATCCCAGTCGGCTTCTTCGTTGGGAAAGAGGTAGAGACCACTGGAAAAGCCCTGCCTTCTTCCATGATCGGTAAAGTTCCCTCCGCGCACGGCATCTCTGAGCCGGTCATTGAAGTTTCCGATACCTTTTCCGGTCATGTTGAACTGCGTGGCCTGATCAAAGATCCGGTTGTCGGCCACCTCCCCGAAGTTCCAGCCCTCTCCGTAGATGTAGATACCCCGGCCATCCACCCCGTCTTTATCAAGGGTCAGGTCGGCAAGGGCCTTTTTTACGTTTTCCATGACATAAACAGGGTGGTGCCCCATCAGATCGAAACGGAACGAGTCAATCTTGTATTCTTTGGCCCAGAGCAGGATGGAGTCAATGATCAGTTTCTCCATCATCCGGTGCTCAGCCGCCGTATTCTCACAGCACGTTGATTGTTCGATCTGTCCGGTATCAGGATTATGCCGATGATAATAAAAAGGAACAACCCGGTTCAGAACCGAAAAACGTTGAGACAAATGGGAAGCAAAGGTATGGTTGTACACTACATCCACAACCACATGCAAACCGATCTGATGCAGGGCCTGAACCATCTTTCGCAACTCGATGATGCGTTGAACACCATCGGGATTCGTGGAATAGCTGCCCTCCGGTACGTTGAAATGGAACGGATCATAGCCCCAGTTGTAAGCGTCAAGCGCCGCCATGCCCCGGGTACGGCCAGGCAGATGCATGGGTTTCTGGATCAGGTGTGTGGCAGGATCTTCGGCAGCCATCTGCCCGAATACCTCCCATATGGGGTCAAAACCGCGACGCTCGCACTCTTCCATGAGGCCGGGATGATTGATCATCTGACAAATGCGTCGATAAGGATGATGCAAATCAATCCGCCGGTCGGGATTCTCAAAGACCGTTGCAATATCATTGATGGGAAGAAGATGCAGGTGGGTGAGTCCGGCTTCGGACAGTCTTTTCAGATGTGCCATGCCGTCTGACAGTTCCCTGCCCTGCTCGCCATTGTAGGTAAAGGCCATGAAGGTACCCCGATGCTCTTTTGCAACGGTATGGTCCCGCATGCTGAAATCACGGACATGCGCCTCATACAGCGTAATATCTGTCGGTTTGGGTTGTTTTTTCCGCAATTCATCCCAGCCATCGGGTTTCAGATCCTCATCCCCGGCCAGATCGGCGAACTGGCTGAAATAACTGTCCATAGAAAGACTTACCGAGTAGGGGTCTGTAACTTCGAAGGTATTTACCTGGTTGTTGCCATTATGGTAAACCACCACTTCGAACCGGTAAAACATACGGTCCCAATCGTCCCGTGATCCTGTAAAGCGCCAGACGCCGTCTGTGGGCGGCAGCAGCTCAACAACCCCGCTGCCCGATCCCCCTTTCATGCCGTTGGTTTGATCATCACCAATCGCATCACCGGCATCTTCTGCGGCATCGTCAGACCAGTGGTCGGGATCAATAGTGTCCAGGTGTTTTTTTTCCTGGTCATGCATTTTCAGGCGGACCGACCGGGCGGTGGGAGCCCAGAGCGAGAGGATGATCTTGTTGCCGTCGTAGGCGGGTCCGAGTTTTCCGTCATAGTAGAAAAACTCATCGATAAGACCGGGGAACTGCACCCGCGTAGCGGCTACAAGACGACCGTCTCCATTGAAGGCCAGAGCCCGGAGCTGGCCCCTCATGGCTTTCTTTATGGTATCGGGAGGAGCATCCATCTCCCAGACACTGCGACCGGATATGTGGCGGTGCTGATCGGCCAGTTTTTCATCAAGCCGGGATCTCTCCCCCACGGGTATGGAGTTTCCGCCCGTCGGTATTCCAAAGTCAATCCTGATAGCG
>SLHZ01000090.1 GCA_007135895.1 Balneolales bacterium
CTGATCACCGGGCGGTTTCACCAGATACGCGTGCAGCTTTCCTCCGAAGGTCATCCAGTCTGCGGGGATGTCAAATATGGAGGGACTCCCCTGCCCGGAAACAGACTGGCACTGATGTGCCATCACCTGGGCTTCCGGCATCCGGTCCGCGATGAGACCATGCACTTCACCCTTCCATTACCGGCGGAAAAACCGTGGTCGGTATTCGACCAGACGGCTGATGGATCATCGCAGTGGCAACAGAAAAGGCTCTGAAGTCGAGAAACACACCACCATTTACCGCGTACGCTATGCCCTGCCTACAGCGGATCTTTGCGGACCAGATTTAGACGACGCAGGAATTCATCCGGACCAACGAATCCGACAATCCGTGTGCCCGGCACTTCGTTGCCACGACCGTCAAGAAAGATAATGGTTGGCACGCCCGCCACCTGATATTGCCTACGAAGCTCTTCTGACTCCGGTGAATCAAAATGGGTTAGGTCTACTTTGAGACGCACCATCTCCCGGGTAGCATCGATCACATCGGCATTTGTGAACGTGATCCGGTCCAGCTCCAGGCAGGGAATACACCAGTCTGCATAGAAATCCAGTATAACCGGCGTTTCAGCATGTTTTGCCTGTTCGAGCCGGAGAATATCATAAGCTTCCCATTCCATACCCTCCTTCTGAAGATTCATCACCGCAACCAGGCCGGCAATTACGGCCAGTGTGCCGAAAGCCATTTTGACTTTCGAGAAAACCGCAGTGCCTTTTCCTGATGACTCCAGAAAACCGAGGTACACTCCGCCGACGATGAGGCTGACCGGTATGACCCAATAGGCTTCAGTCACCGAAAAGAAGGGCATGGCCAGATAAAACAAAGCGAGCGCCGTAAGCACGACACCGAAGACTTTCTTCACACATATCATCCACATTCCGGATTTTGGCAGTTTGGGAAGCAGACCCGAGAAAGTGCCCAGGATGAGATAAGGAAATCCCAGGCCAAGCGACAGAATGAAGAACGACCAGAAACCGAAGACCGGGTCACCACGGGATCCTATGAATGCCAGCAAAGCGATGATAGGAGGTCCGATACAGGGTGCGGCGAAAATACCGACGACCAATCCGGACAAATAGGTGGCCACATAGCCGGTCGATGTTCCCGTACCAAGCTTTGCAGACAGCCAGTAGGGTACCTGTATTTCATAGAGTCCGAACATGCTCAGTGCCAGGGCAAAAAGCAGCAGCCCGATACTACCCAGAACCCAGGGATGCTGCAGCCAGTGTCCGAAGAGCTCCCCACCGAAAGAGGCCAGAACCCCCAGAAGACTGTACATGGTGGCGATGCCCAGAACATATACAACTGCTTTGGAAAAAACGCGCAGGATGTTGGTATCACTCTGTCCGCCAAATAGCGATACGGTTACGGTAAGCATCGGATAGACACAGGGGGTCAGATTCAGGGCCAGGCCGATGAAGAATAATGCGAGGAGCGCCAGCAGCATACCGCGTTCACTGAAAAGAGTTTCAATTTCGTTTCCCGGCCGGTCTGACACCCATTGTTCCGAAGCGGTTGCCGCATCATCATAGAGATCGAAAAGATCCTGATGGATGGGGGTGACCGTTTCAGCTTGATCAACCACATCTACCACCAGAGTAAACGGGATTCGCGATGGTGCCAGGCAGTTTTGGTCGTCACAAGCCTGCACAACAGCATGTCCTGTCAGTTCATATCGCCCCGGTTCAAGGCCCGAACCGGCGCGCAGTTCAAGAAAAACGGGGACATCGCCTTCATAAACCAGCAGGGCCTCCCCTTCGGCAAAGGCAAATTCATAGGTCTTGGGCTGCGGATACACCACATCGGCAACGATGAAACCCTCATGAGCGTCTAAAACCACTTCGGTCCCGATAAGGTAGTCGAGGGTTGGCCTGTTGGCATTAACATGCCATGAATCGGCGATATTGAGCACAACGGCAGCCCGGAATGTGGAGCCGGGAGTGACCGCATCCTGAGCAAGTAAGGGCGTCAGCGACACCTTGTCCGAGCTTCCCCTAAGCTGAGCCGGTGCTTCCTGCGGAATTATGGTTGCAAACCATGCCAGCAACAGAACAAAAAAAACGGCCGTGCCCCTGAGATATCTGAGGGAAGATGCGGATTCATGAACCGACTGACGGTTAATGCCGGCGGGTGACAGAGTGGTTTCGGAATTCATCGGTTTTACTCTATGGATGGGTTTCGTTCCTTGTATTGATCGAATGAGAGTGTTTTATAGCTTTCACTGCCCACATACGAAAGGATGAGATGAAATGTGTCTGCCGGTATGAAACCGGGTTGCACGGCAACGGGCTCACCGGTGGGGTTGAGAAAAACCGTAGTGGGATACGAAGTAACGCCCATTCCATATGCCAGTTCGCTCATTGTGTATGGATTACCCTGAAAGACGACGGTTTCATCGGATTCGGCATCAACTCTCACAGCATGGAAATACCGGCCAAGGTTCTCCCTGACCCGGGAGTCGTTATAGGTTTCCCGGTTCATGCGCCGGCAGAAACCGCACCATTCGGTATAGACATCCAGCAGGATGTATTTACCGCTTTCACTGGCTTGCATCTTTGCTTCCGACAGTGTAACCCAGAACTCCTGATCTCCGGATCGTGTGGCGGATTTCCGGGATCCATCGTCACCTGTCCCGGTCGTGAGCACACTCTTCTCCTTGTTTTCAGCAGGTATTCCGGCCGTTTTTTCTTGATCGCCGCATCCGGGGTTCAAAAGTGATAATGCCAGCAGGGACCATCGCAGTCCTGCTGGCCGGATTGCGGCAATCAGAGTGTCAAAAGCGTATCTCAAGGACATTATTCAATTGATATATGAACTGTTGTGATTGAAGAGGCGGATTGGCGTCAAACGTACTGACAAACTGCATGACAAACCGCAAATCTTCAGAAATGCGAAACCGGAGTTGCCAGTCAGAGGTAAACCGTGGCCGGAAGAATTTATCTGGTCTTGCCTGGTAATAGCTGATGGCGGCAACTTGCAAATTTTCGGTTATCCTGCCCCGGATATTTACACTGGTCGTTGACTTCAGCAGATCGAGGCTTCTCCGCTGTGTACTTTCAGGATTTTGCACATCTCCGGTTTTCGTCGTGACTTTCCACTCTTCGCTTTCCAACATGAAACCGGTGCTTACAAAAGCGCTGAGCTGTTCGGAATAGTGAAGCCGAATCCGCAAGTTAGAGCCGGCAAGAAGCCGCCGGAGCAGTCCCCAGTCAAGGTTGTATTGAGCCTGAAGAAAGAGTTCCGGTGCATAGACATTGTCACGGAACAATACGGTACGGAAATGTACGAAACCGTCGTTGAGCACATTCTCTCCCTCCACCCTGAGGAAGTTGTTTCTTCCCAGCAAGAGATAGCTGTGCCGGGCGCCTGTATAGGTGAGGTCAGCGCTGGTATTAAACCGTACGATCTGGCTTTTGTTCTGAGAAATATTGAGGCCAAAACCCAGCCCTCCGGTCCAGACATGAGTGGTATCAACGGTAACTCTGTGTCTTTCGACATTGACCACCTGCGCATGAGCATTTGACAAGAATAAATGGGACAGGGACAGGATCAGCAGCAGGAGCACGGAAAGGGTGGTGGAAAGAGTGGAGGAAAGAGTGGAGGAAAGGTTTTCGGAAAAGGCTGCGGAATGAGTTGCCGACTCAGGCGGGAGGTTGAAAGGGTGTTCTTTTCTGAGCGACAAGTCAGATGTCTTTTCAGATTTCCGGGTCTGATTCATACCGAGGTTTTTTTTATCAAAAGTGATTTCTGCCGGGAAGATGTGCCGGTTGCGATAGATCAGCTTTTTATGCCAGTTATTTTTCCGGTTGCTTCATTCGGGTGCTTATCATGAAATAACGGTACATGATGGTTAAAAGATTCCCGGATGAATACAAAGCAGGAAATGCTGTTCGTCCGGGCATGGAGGTATCAGGCATCCGCTGAATTTTTCATTAGTTTGATGTAGAAAAAGATCATTTCCTGATAGTTTTCCTTGGAAAGCCGCTCATTGGTACCGTGAACACGATCCAGGTCGCTTTCTGTCGCCCGAATGGGTATAAAACGAAAGATGTTTTTGGTGAGTTCGGCATAATGACGTGCGTCGGTAGCGCCTATCATCAGTGTGGGTGCCACGACCACTTCCGGGAACACCTCCTTGATGGTCCGCCTGAGCAGCCTGTAGGCGGGGTCATGCACATCAGAAACATGAGATGGTTCAATGGAACCGGGCAGTTCCGCGATCA
>SLHZ01000271.1 GCA_007135895.1 Balneolales bacterium
AAGCCGGACCTTTCCGGACTTTAATCGGGTCTATTTTTTTTTTTTTTTTTAACTGACAACGACAAAATACCTAAATATCATTCACCATCAGGTGCCGAAATATGACAGAAGATACCACAACGAAATCAATTGATCTTGATGAAATGGCAGGAAAATTCGAACAGTCGTGCAAAGAGGCGATAAGCCGACTGTCCGATGAGAAAGAAAGACTCGAAACCGAGCTGAGAAAAGAGTATCGAAACGCCAGAAAATTCGTGCGCTCCAATCCCGAAGAGGGTGTCGCCTATGCCTTCCTGGGGGGAATCGTTCTGGGTGTTTTGCTGACACGGATATTTTCCCGGTAAGTCGTTCCCGGCTAAGCTGTTTCCGGTAAGTTATTCCTGGATAAGTTATTTCCGGCAAATAACTCCCGACCAGATACTTCACGGTAAGGTTTTTCCGTTAAGACTTCCGGCAAGACGTTCCCGTCAAGATGAAAGTGACCGGGCAGAATCCAGTTGATTATACCATCCTCCTGATACCATCCTCCTGAGCATTAAGCCAATCCCTTCATGACAGAATCAAAATATACCACCGAACAGATCAATGACCTCTTGCAGCGCGTAGATGCGCTCAGGAGGTATCTTTGACTACGATAATCGTAAAGAGCGAATAGCCGAACTCGAATTCCAGGCCCAGCAGCCCCATTTCTGGAATGATCCCGACAGCGCCCAGAAACTCATGAAAGAGCTGAATCTTGAGAAATCATGGGTCGAAGACTGGGATGCGCTGGATGAAAAAAGACAAAATATCATCCTCTTCAGGGAAATCATCAGGGAAGGTGACGATGTTACCGGCGAACTGAATCAGGAGGCCGACGAACTCAGCGCCGCTCTTGCTGATCTTGAGTTCAAAAACATGCTTAACGGCGAAGACGACCACAGGGACGCGCTCCTCACCATCAATGCCGGTGCCGGCGGCACCGAGAGCCAGGACTGGGCAGAAATGATTTATCGCATGTACGCCCGATGGGCATCTCGAAACAAGTTCGACGCCACCGTTCTGGAATATCAGCCCGGGGAAGTGGCCGGCATCAAAAGCGCAACACTCGAAATCAAAGGTGATTTCGCATACGGATACCTGAAAGCGGAAAATGGAGTGCATCGTCTGGTCAGGATTTCACCGTTCGACAGCAATGCCCGAAGGCACACCTCCTTTTGCTCGGTGTTTGTCACACCTCTGATTGATGATGAAATAGAGATTGACCTGAATCCCGATCAGATTGAAATGCAGCGTTTTCATGCCGGAGGCAAGGGCGGACAAAATGTCAACAAGGTCGAAACCGGAGTACGCCTCATCTGGACAGGCACGCTTAGTGACGGGCGCCAGGAACGGGTGGTTGCCGAGTGCCAGCAGGAGCGCTCACAGCTCCAGAACAGGGAAAAAGCCCTTCAAATGCTGAAATCACGTGTTTATGATCTGGAAAAACGGATCCAGGAAGAGCAGAAAAACAAACTCGAAAGCAGTAAAATGAAGAACGAATGGGGATCCCAGATTCGCTCTTACGTCTTCCATCCCTACAATATGGTCAAGGATCACCGCACCAATCACGAGACATCCTCCACAGAAGCGGTGATGGATGGGGAAATCGATGACTTTATCAAAGCCTATTTAATGTCAGATGCCTGATAATGTTGATTTTCTGGTTATAGGCAGTGGTGCGGCCGGCCTGTCCTTCGCTCTCAGGGTTGCAGGCTTCGGAAGCGTTGCCATCGTTACCAAAAAAGAGAGCGCCGAGTCCAATACAAATTATGCCCAGGGCGGACTGGCAAGCGTGATGGATCATGAGGACCATTTTGATCTGCACATCCAGGATACGATGACGGCCGGGGCCGGACTCTGCCGGCCTGAAGTGGTCGAACTGGTGGTCCGGAACGGACCCGCTGTGGTGCAGGAACTGCGTGACTGGGGTTCCGATTTTACCACACGGAACGGGAAACTGGACCTGGGAAGGGAAGGGGGCCACACCCGTAACCGTATTGTCCATGCCTCTGATTTAACCGGCAGGGAGATCGAAAGGGCCATGCTTGAGGCGGTCGGCAAACACCCGAATATCCGTATCTTCGAACACCATTTCGCACTGGAACTCATAACCCGGCATCATCTGGGGGATAAGGTGACATGGCAGACAAAAGACAACAAGTGCTATGGCGCTTATGTCTTTGATACACGGACCAACACCGTGGAAACCATCCCGGCCAAAACTACGCTGGTGGCAACCGGCGGCGTCGGACAGGTTTACCTGCACACCACCAATCCCACCATCGCTACTGGTGATGGCATCGCCATGGCCTACAGGGCCAAGGCGGAAATCGCCAACATGGAATTCATGCAGTTCCACCCCACCTCCCTTGCCGTACCCGGAGCCAACTCTTTTCTCATATCGGAAGCGGTTCGCGGAAAAGGAGCCCGTCTCAGAGCCAAAGACGGCAACACATTCATGAAAAAATACGACCCGAGAGCGGAACTGGCACCCAGGGATATCGTGGCACGTGCCATCGACCACCACCTGAAAAAAACCGGGGAATCATGCGTCTACCTCGATGTCACACACCTGACACCCGGTGAAATACGAGATTCTTTCCCCCACATTACCCGCACATGCCTCGAACACGGCATTGATATCACCCGTCAGTGGATCCCCGTCGTACCCGCCGCCCATTACCTCTGCGGCGGCATTGTTACCGACACCAGGGGCGCCACTTCCATCGAAGCCCTCTACTGTGCAGGGGAAGCCTCCTGCACCGGCTTACACGGTGCCAACAGACTGGCATCAAACAGCCTGCTTGAAGCAGTCGTTTTCTCAAAAAGAGCCGCTGAAAATGCACGGGAATATGCCCGGGCAGCCACTTGTCAAAATGACATACCCCAATGGGACGACTCGGGAACAGTGAATGCCGAAGAGGCCATCCTAATCGACCATAACAAAAGAGAGCTGCAGCAAATCATGTGGAACTACGTGGGGATTGTCCGAAGCGACCTCCGGCTGCAGCGCGCGCACCGGCGAACCGGTTTGATCTTTGAGGAGACTGAGGATTTTTACCAGCGCACCCGTGTAAGCGAATCCCTGTGCGAGCTGCGCAACATGATTGCCAACGCCTACATGATCATCCGGTCGGCCTTGAGCAGAAAAGAGAGCAGGGGACTCCATTATACAACCGATTATCCGGAACAAAGGGAGTCGGAACGAAAAGACACGATCATCTGAGCCTTGTTGAAACATTAGCATGCAGAAAACGGATATCCTGCATATCGGCGTGACAGGAGGCATTGGAAGTGGTAAAACCACCTTCTGCAAAGTCTGGCAAGAACTTGGCGCCCATGTGGTGTTTGCCGACACCCTGGCAAAGGATCTCATGACCCGCGACAACCGTCTCAGAAAGGAAATAGTCAGAGCTTTCGGGAAGCAGGCGTATGACAGCGACGGTTCACTGAATCGTAAATGGCTGGCGGAAAAAGCCTTCGGTGAAGGTCGGGTCAATGAACTCAACGCACTGGTGCATCCGGCTGTCTACCGTGAATTGAATCGACTGAGGAACCACGCTGCACGTAACAACGCCCCCTTTTTCGCCCATGAGTCGGCACTGTTGCTTATTGAAGGCAACAAGGCCAAATGCGATGTCGTCGTAGTCATAACAGCTCCTGAAAAAGAAAGGATCAATCGAGTCATGACCCGGGACAGGGTTTCGAAGGAAGAGGTATCGCAACGCATGCTTCGCCAGGGTGATCCCGGCATTATGGAGTCGGACGCCGATATGGTCGTCTGCAACGATGGCACCGCGGATCAGCTCAGGGAAAAAGCCAAGGAGCTTTTTCATCTGTTCGCGGCTAAAACCTGTCCGAAACTTATTGCGAAACACGACCAGAAACACCAACCATAACACGAAACGAAACTCAAACCGAAGTCCGAACCAAAGCACAAATCGAAGCCTGCTTCAAAGCACAAACCAAAACCCGCCCCGAAGCTTAAAAACCGGAAAAAATGAAAAGAAAGAAGACCAACCATCTCATAACCCTTGAAGAGTACATCATCCGTTCACAGAACCGGTTTCCCGGGGCCACCGGTGAACTTTCACAGCTGCTTCGCGATATCGGACTGGCTGCGAAAATTATTTCACGGGAAGTCAATAAAGCAGGTATTACCAGCCTGCTCGGATTCGAAGGATCAGAAAACGTTCACGGCGAGCATGTGAAAAAACTGGATGTGTTCTCCGATCAGCAA
>SLHZ01000269.1 GCA_007135895.1 Balneolales bacterium
ACCTGAATCCGGAGGATCTGGAAAAAATGAACCGGAAGCTCCAGGCCAAGTACAAGGAAATGGAAAAAAACGAAACCCGGTTTGAGAAACACCGATGTGATGATGCCGATGTTCTTTTTGTAGCCTTCGGATCAAGTGCCCGGATCGCTCGCAAAGCGATGGACATGGCCCGGGAAAAGGGGATTCGGGCCGGCCTGCTGCGACCCATCACCCTGTTTCCTTTTCCGAACGATGAAATCGAGCGTCTGGCCGGCCAGGTCCGGGGTATTCTGACCGTCGAGATGAACACCGGACAGATGGTTGAAGACGTACGCCTTGCGGCAAGCGGTAAAACACCGGTTTCCCATTTCGGCCGTTTTGGCGGCATCATCCATGGGCCGGACGAGATTCTGGCGGCCCTCGAAAAAGAGATGGCCGAATGGGTTCAGGATCAGCCTGCGACAACCTGACCTGCTCCTTCTGATATTCCTCAAACCTGACTTACTACAACGATACCCAATGGCAGAACAAACGATCATACATCCGGAAAACCTGGTCTATTCCAGAACCGAAGTAATGACCGACCGGGAGCTTCATTATTGTCCGGGATGCGGACACGGAACGGCGCACCGCCTGCTGGCGGAGGCCATTCAGGAACTGGAAATACAGGAAGAAACGATCGGGGTGGCACCGGTCGGCTGCTCGGTACTGGCCTATTTCTACCTTGATGTGGATATGCAGGAGGCCGCTCATGGCCGCGCGCCCGCCGTTGCTACGGGTATAAAACGGGTACACCCCGAAAAATATGTGTTTACCTACCAGGGCGACGGGGATCTGGCAGCCATAGGCACCGCCGAGACCATCCATGCCTGCAACCGGGGAGAGAACATCCTGATCATCTTCGTGAATAATGGCATTTATGGCATGACCGGCGGACAGATGGCACCCACCACGCTTCCCGGAATGCCAAGCGCCACTTGCCCTTCAGGAAGGGATGTGGCCACTATGGGGCACCCGCTGAAGATAACCGAGCTGGTTGCGACACTGCCCGGCACCCACTACGTCACACGGCAGTCGGTCCATACACCCGGCAATGCCCGTAAAACAAAACGCGCCCTGAAAAAAGCGCTCCAGTATCAGAAAGATAACAAGGGACTCTGTCTGGTGGAAATCGTATCCAATTGTCCTTCCGGATGGAAAATGAACCCGGTACAGGCCAACAAGTGGATGGAAGAAAACATGTTTCCGTTTTATCCTCTCGGCGACATCAAAGTGCCGAAAAAAAATATCGGTGTCTGAATATGACAGAAGAAATGATCATTGCCGGTTTTGGCGGACAGGGTGTTCTGTCCATGGGACAAATCCTCTGCTACAGCGGGGTGATGCAGGGACTTGAGGTGAGCTGGATGCCCTCCTACGGACCCGAAATGCGCGGTGGAACCGCAAACTGTACGGTTATTCTTAGTGATGAACCGGTCAGTTCTCCCGTACTCACCCGTTTTGACACGGCGATTGTACTGAATCAACCGTCCATGGATAAATTTGAAAACACGGTAAAACCCGGCGGCCTGCTTTTGTACGAGGAAAATGGCATGACCCGCATGCCGGAACGCAAGGATATCACGGTTCGTTCTCTGGCTGCTTATGAGGCCTCTGTACAGATGAAAAACACGAAGGTTTTCAACATGGTTGTCATTGGCGGTTTTCTCGCCATCAAGCCGGTTCTTCAACTTGAAAACGTAATCCTTGGACTGGAAAAGGTTTTGCCCCCCCGCTACCATCATCTCATTCCACTCAACGAAGAAGCCATCCGGAAGGGAATGGAACTGACCCGGGATAAGAGCGAATTTCTCAATGGGCAGAAACCATAAAAAAGTATCTCCGGAATATCCGGTTCCGGTACTTTTTTAACGGCTGCTGCCTGCTGTTTCGAAAACCAGACGAGACAAAAACACCATGATGCGATATCTGTACATCAGCCTGATCGTCGTTCTGACAACGATCATATTGATCTTCACTTTCCAAAACCTGGATTTGGTCACCCTGAAGTTCACCTCATTGAGCCTGACCCTTCCAATTTCCCTGCTGGTAATCCTGACCTATATTCTTGGGATGCTGACCGGTGGTTCGCTGCTTATGCTCATTCGCAACTGGCTGAACCGGGCCCAGAAGCCCAAGCCGGTTTCCGAACCATGAAAGCGGTCGCCATCACAAAAACCGGCGGACCGGAAGCGCTGCAGGTCCGGGAATACCCCGACCCGCAGCCCGGGCCCCGCGAGCTTTCTGTCAAAGTCACGGCCGCAGGGGTAAATTTCGCCGATATCCTTGCCAGAAAAGGTCTCTACCCTGACGGTCCGCCTTTGCCGGCTGTAGTAGGTTACGAAGTTGCCGGAGAAGTACTGGAATGCGGCAAGGAGGTCAGGCGCTTCCGGGCGGGGGACAAGGTACTTGCCTTGACCCGTTTTCAGGGTTACTCGGAGATGGTGGTGGTTCCAGAGGATCAGGTTTTCCATATCCCGGAAAATCTCTCTTCGTCTCAGGCCGCAGCCATTCCGGTAAATTATCTGACAGCATGGCAACTCGTGGAGATGGGCGGCCTGAAAAAAGGCGAGACGCTGGTTATTCACAACGCCGGAGGGGGTGTCGGGCTGGCGGCCCTTGAAATTGCACGCAAGCGGGGAGCACGTACCATAGGTACGGCCTCTGCCTGGAAACACGAGCGCCTCCTTGAACGTGGTCTGGATGTTGCCATCGATTATCGAACCGAGGACTGGGTCGACCAGGTGCAGCATCACACAGACGGCAAAGGAGCGGATCTGATTTTCGACCCTCTGGGCGGCTCTAACTGGAAAAAAAGCTTTCTTGCCCTGCGTCCGGCCGGACGGCTTGGCCTGTTTGGCGTTTCCGAAATGACCCGGTCAGGTCTTTACGGACCCCTCAAGTTCTTCTCCGTTCTGCAAAGGATGCCTTTCTATACTCCCATCCGGCTGATGAATACAAACAAAGGGGTCTACGGCGTGAATCTGGGCAGGATGTGGACAGAAAAAAAGAAAGTGGGGCAATGGGCAAAAGCCATTCTGAACGGGGCGAAAAGAGGATGGATCCATCCGTATATCGACGCGGCGTTTACCTTTGAACAGGCTTCTGAGGCGCATCGTTATCTGGAAGAGCGGAAGAACTTCGGCAAAGTACTGCTTGTCCCCGGCGGGATAGAGTCCGACTTAGAGTAGGCCGGATTTTTAAAAGCGGATGAAAGGACCGGATCGAAACGACTGGATTAGAAAAAACCGAACCGTTCTTTTGGGACTATCTATTGTTTTTATGTGTTCTTATGGCGGCCGGATATGGAATCGATGCGCTTCTGCAGCTCCTCCAGATCACCTGATATTCGTGCCAGTTCCTGCTGAAGGGTCTCCCGGCCAATCGCCGTCAAACGGTCTGCCTCTTCCCGGGCCTCTTTTTTCGCCTCCTCCATACTGTTCATGATCACCCCTATAAACAGATTCAGGACAATCATGGTCCCCATAAGCACAAAACTCACAAAGTAAAAAGCTGCCCAAAAACCCAAGGCCGTTGGATTGACACATCCTCCTGCGGCTCCATATCCCCAGATCGGATGGTCACAACCGTACATGTTGATGTACATGATGTCCGTCCAGTCCTCCAGGGTAACCACACGAAACAGCGAAAGCAGACTCAACTGCAGATTGCCGAAATGAACCGGATCATTCCCCTTGAACAAAAAAACCCCCATCGTGGCGTAGATATAAAAAATCACACTCAGAAGGATGCCTATATATCCGATGGAAGGAATGGATTTGAGCAGGGTGTTGACAAGGAGTCTCAGTTTGGGTATGGTCCTTACAATGCGGAAAACCCTCATGACCCGCGCCAGACGAAATACGGCAACATAGGCTCCTTCAACCTCCGGTATCAGCAGTGCCACATAGCAGACCGCCACAATAGTGAAGTCAAAAACATTCCAGGGATCCCGGAAATAGCGGAGCGGATGCCTTCCTTCCGCCGTCATTTTTATAATGACCTCAATCAGAAATATGGCGAGAATAATCTGATCAATCGTCCATAGCAGTTCTTTGTACCGGGCAACTTTGTCGCCGTAGGTCTGTATGCCCACCACTACACCAGCCATAAGAATCACAGCCATGATGAAATGGTTGAACCATCCCGAGTTGGCAATCGTTTTACAGCGTTCCGCAATCAAACTCATAGCACTTTTAACTCACCCTTTATATACCCGCCGCTTTTCAGCAGCTGG
>SLHZ01000120.1 GCA_007135895.1 Balneolales bacterium
GCATCAGCGGTTAATGTCACATGATCCGGGACCGATCGCTCGACGGTAATTTTCTTGCTCTCGGCCATTCCGCTTAAACGATCGGCAACTTGTTCGGAGAGGGTGGAAAGGTTGATCTCCCGGGGATTGAAGGGTATGGAGCCGCTTTGAAGCTGAGTCCAGTCCAGCATTCTGTTGAGCAATTCCATGGCACCATCGGTCGATTTAATGATCCGGTTGACCATCTCCAGGCGTTCCTGGTCCGAGAACTCGTCGTAACTATCCTGAAGCAGGGAGCTGAATCCCATAATCCCCTGAAAGGGAGAACGAAGGTCATGGGAAAGAATCTTAATAAGTCTTTCTCTTGTGAAGTTACTCTCGCGCAGTTCATTTTCGACAATTTCCCTTTTGCGGATCTCTTTTTCCAGCTTGTCGACCGTTTCGGTAAGATGCCGGGTTCGCTTTTGCACTTCATCGGAAAGCAGTTTGTTCTGGCGTTTGAGCCGGGCGGACCGCCAGTTGATGAATCCGAGAACAGAGATCACCGTAAGCAGAACATAAGCCCCAAGCATGATTCGGGTCCGCCACCAGGGCGGATTGATGGTAAAACTTAACCGAAGAGGCTCCGACCATTCCGATGAGTTGCGTGATGCGCGAATCTCGATCGTAAAGCGCCCGGTACCTGAGAAAAACCGGTTAAAAATATTGTTGTGGGTGGGTTCCGACCATTCCTGATCCGTTCCGGCCAACCGGGTCTGATAGATTACGTCGTGTGCGGGATAATCAAAAGTAGAAACATGAAAGACAAAAGAGTTGGTCCCGAAGTCCAGCTGCTGTTCCTGGGTACTTGAAAAAACCCGGGTTTCGGCACTCCACGAAATCAGCCGGACCGGTGAGCTGCTCTTGGGGAAGTAGCCGCCGTTATAGTAGACAAGACCGACATTGGTTCCCATCCAGAGATATCCGTCGTCATCCAGATGAGCGGCACCCTGACTGAAGCTGGTGGAAACAAGTCCGCTGGATGTGTCAAAACGTCGCCAGGAATACCCGCCATCCTGCTCTTCCCGGAAATGCATCAGGTAGCGGTTCGTTCCGGCCCATATCCGGTCTTCATCCAGGATGAGCCACTGCACACCCTGGACATCGGACACGTGGCGGAGTCGGTCTTTTTGTTCCATTTGATTCGTGATCTCCGATTGTTCGGTGCCCTCCGTTTGTTCCGTGACTTCTGTTTGCCCCGTATCCTTCGATAAATTCGTATCCTTCGTTAGACTCGTATCCCCCGTTTGAACCGTGTCTCTCGTCTGTTCCGATTTCTCCGTTTGCTCCGTGCCCTCCGTTCGTTCAGGGTCTTTGATAGTGAGAAGATGGATACCATCTGATCCGCTGATCAGCAGTTCCTGCCGGTTTCCGGCCTGCAGGTTTGAGAGGTATGCGTTTTCGGATGGGGCGGATTCATGTTCATCCCATGAATACGGTTGAAAACGATCTGAATCGGGGTCATATCGGGCCAGATACCGATTTCTGCCCGAAATCCATAACTTTTCTTTCCCGTTTATGTTCCGGAGCAGTGTAATGCCACTGATTTCTTCCCCGACACCATCTTCCAAACCCCAGAAACGGCTTTTTCCGGTTTCGGGGTCGAAGGAGCGGAGACGCCCGGTATTGTCGGCAATCCAGAAAACCCCATCCTCTGCCATCCGGCCATTCCGGAAATCACCACTGGTGCCGAAACGGGCAATCAGTCGATACGATTGCCGGTAGGTGTCCACTTCATAGATCTCGCGAGCCGTATAGGCATAGATGGTGCCAAGGTCGGCGGAAGCTTCAATGTGAAGGATGAAATTGATATCCAGGGTTTCGGACTTGTAGAAAAAAAGCTGATGTTTCGGCCTGATAAAAAAGCCCTCATGGGTACTAACCCACAGATTGCCCCGGCTGTCCGAGAGAGCTCCGGTGATATAGCGTCTGGGCAGTCCCTGATCCGGGTCGATATTGCCAAAAGGCATGTTGGGTATAAATACGAGTCCGTGATCGGTGCTGATCCACTGGTTTTCATGTTTATCCGCGAAGATATGCTTGATATAACCGCTGTAGTAATCGTGCCGGTATTCAAGGGTGCGGGAATCCATTTCCAGGGCAAACAGCCCCATTCCATTGCTTCCAATAAGAAAACGCTCTTTTCGGGTGTGCAGGATGGCGTCGACGACGATATGACGTGTCTCTTCCAGGAAGGTCGTCTTGTTGACTTGCCGGCGTTCCGGATCCCAGTTTATTCGCCAGAGTCCCTGCTCACTTCCAATCAGCCAGGTATTCGTTTTCAAGGCCTTGATTTCACGGAGTTGATCGGGGACTCCCGCTCCCGGAATTTGATAAATGGTATCCCGTGTGGAAGGGAGATAGAGCAGGCCGTTTTCTACCGATGTGATGAGGATACCTCCCTGTTCGTCTTCACTGAACTTGAAGGAACGTACCAGGTCGGACTGGTGGTTGGGTTTAAAGGCGAAGGGGACAGGCTGGATACGGTCATGCTCATCCAGCAGATAGATCAGATTGGAGCCCGCGAGGATCAATTCGTTGGTGCGGGTAAGGAAGAGCGCTCTGACCCGGTAGTCATCGTCGGGCGGATGGAATGATACCGGGTGGAATAATTGCGGCGGGGCGGTATCCTCCTGCGGGTTGGCGATGGCCAGTCCGCGGTCGGTAGCCACCAGGAGACGGCCATTATGATCGATTACCGTTTGCTTGACAAGATTGTCGGGCAGGCCGTGGGCCATGGTCCGTGTAACGAAGCTGTAGCCATCAAAAAAAGAGAGACCGTCATCGGTGGCAACAACGATATGTCCGTCATTTGTCTGGTTGACATGTTTGATGAAAGGAGAGGGGAGCCCGTCGAGTGTGGTGTAGATCTGTTGACTGATAGTGGCATGCAAAGGCTGGCCCGACATCAGAACGATGAAGAATGGCAGCAGTATAACGGTGAACCGGAGATGATAAATTTTCATATTACCCGAAAAAAGTGGCCGGCTTTTTCCCGGATTGAATAAAGCAGGATAAATGCCCGGAGCGGAATGAAAATAACGACATTATTTATCGGTTTAATTCATATTATCTTCAATAATAAACGGTATTAATAGACGCAATGTGACGTATCATTATTTTTGGTGTTTTGCTTTGACGATTTGCCCCATGCTATCATTTTGTTATTACCTGATTTCATAAAAACGTATTCGGTTTAAAAGTCAGCAGGATTTTTTGCATTCATCCTGAAGCAACGTCAAAAATAGTGTATCTCCCATGGTGTGTGAACAGGTATAATATCGCAAAAATAACAATAATAAACAGATAATTGCGGGGAGGATGCAATGGCAGCGGAACTGGAAAGGCAATATGATCTGAGGCAGCGGATCGGACTTTTTCTTGGTCCTGTCGTATTTATAGTGATGTTAATGATTCCGGCGCCGGAGGGATTGCAGCCGGAGGGTTGGTTTGTGGCGGCTGTTGGGGTTTTGATGGCTTTATGGTGGGTGACGGAAGCCATTCCCATACCGGTTACGGCACTGCTTCCGATCGTTTTGTTCCCGGTGCTTGGTGTAGGGAGTATCGGAGAGGCTACCAGTCCGTTTGCCAATCCGCTAATTTATCTGTTCATGGGTGGATTCATCATTGCCCTTGCCATGGAGAAAACAAATCTTCACCGGCGCATTGCCTTGAATGTGGTGAATCTGGTGGGTACCAAGCCATCGGCGATCATCATCGGGTTCATGGTTGCGGCGGCATTTTTGAGCATGTGGGTCAGCAATACGGCCACTGCGATGATGATGCTTCCGATTGCCCTGTCGATCATAGCGCTCGTCGAGTCGGACCATGCGATGGAAACCGGTCAGTTCCGGACCAATTTTGCCCTGGTCATGCTGCTCTGTCTTGCCTATTCCTGTAATATCGGTGGTATTGGCACGCTAATCGGCACCCCTCCGAATGCTCTGATGGCCGCTTACATGCTGGACAACTATAATGTAGAGGTTGGTTTTGCTCAGTGGATGCTTCTCGGAGTACCCATTGTTGTTGTTTCTCTTCCCGTGGTCTTTATCCTTCTGACCAGGGTGGTTTATCCGGTTCGAATCACAACCATTCCCGGTGGTGCCGAAGTTATCAGGCAGGAACTGCGAAATATTGGAAAAATCCGGCGTCAGGAATTTATGGTAGCCATTGTTTTCACCATGACGGCATCGATGTGGATCTTCCGTCCGCTGATCGAGCCCTGGATTCCGAATA
>SLHZ01000308.1 GCA_007135895.1 Balneolales bacterium
GCAATCATCTCCAGTATGTTGCTGCTACAGTCGGAATTCGGGGATCAAAAGAAAAGACCGGAAGAACTGCTTCAGGATCTTCAAACCCGCATCATGTCCATGGCCTGGGTTCATGAACTGGTCTACGAAAGTAAAAACTATGCGGAAATCGAGTCCGGAAAGTTATTAAAACGACTGGCTGATTACCTAAAAAACACCTACAAGTCCTGCGATCATGAGATCACTGTGAAGGTCCTATCCGATGAGCTCATGCTGAATATGAACAATTCTGTGCCATTGACACTACTTGTTGGTGAAGTTCTCACGAATGCCTGGAAACATGCTTTTACTGGCCGCAAGAAAGGACATATCGACCTGATACTTGAAAAGCAGGAGGAGGGATTCCACTTGGTGGTACAGGATGACGGGGTTGGTGTTGAAGATCTGGATAAACTTGACAACCCGAATAGCTTTGGTTATACCATCGTCCATGGCCTGGCCAAACAACTGCGCGGAAAGCTATCTTTCTCATCACCACAGGAAGGCGGACTCCGGGTGGAAGCATGCTTTCCGGAATCCTGTTAATTCAAAAAATGTCGTTACGAACCAATGTCATTATCACTCCGTCACCGGATCAACTTGACGATGCAATGGATGAGATACCGTAGCGACTCCAAAAATGAGATACCGTGGCGATTCAATGAATGACACGCCAGACGCAATCAAACAATACATCATCATGAAACATTTATTCCCCTTGTTTGTGACTCTCTTATTAATGCTCTCATGCCAGACTGTTGATCAAAAATCTGAGGAATCCAGCCCGGTGAGCTCTTCCATAGCCGATGGACTGATTTCGGAATTGAAGGAAAAGCATGGACCCGATCATGAGTTCCGGTTAAACAGGGGGGTCCGTCAGGTAGCATCCCTTTGGCGATGCAGTGACGGGAGTGCCGACGATTTTGCCAATTTTGTCCGCGAAAGCTTTATATCGGATCCGGAAGAGCTGGATCTGGTCTTCGACCGGCTGGCAAACAATTTCCAATACCTGTATGGCTATTTGAACCGGATCTCCCTGGAACTGAACCGGCAGATTCACGAAGATCGCGGACCGGTGCATGCCATCGACCGGCTGTTTAGCGCCTACAGCCCCGCCGCTCATGTACAAAGTGATCTGTATCGCAACCGGATCGCCTTTATCATAGCACTCAACTTCCCGCATTATTCTTTGGAAGAAAAGAATGAGAAAGGGGGGAGTTGGACTCCCCGTGAATGGGGCTATGCCCGGCTGGGGGAGATGTTCACGGCCCGGGTTCCGCCTCGCCTGGTCCAGCAGGCCGGTCAGGCATCCAGCTCGGCGGGCCTCTATATATCCGAGTACAACATCTATGCCGGCATGCTGCTGGATGAAGAGGGAGAAACACGGTTTCCCCAGGAGATGAAGCTGCTGGCTCACTGGAATCTTCGAGATGAAATCAAATCCAATTATGCCGATCCCGACGGACAGGTGAAGCAGGAGATGCTCTACCAGGTGATGCGGCGGATTATATCCCAGGATATCCCCCAACAGGTGATCAACAGCCCCGGTTATCACTGGAACCCCTTTACCAATGAACTGTTTCTGGAGGGAAAACCGGTCGCCGGCAATCCCGAGCAAACCGTGCGGTATGAACATCTGCTGGCCAATTTCAAAGCGCTGAGCGCCATGGATCCCTATTATCCGAATCTTGACACCTACATTAAAAGGCGGTTTGAGTCGGTGATGGAAATCCCCATGGAAGAGGTGGAATCCCTCTTCCGGGAGTATCTGGCTTCCCCGCTGGTTCGTGAAACGGGGGAACGGATCAGCCGGCGCCTGGGCCGCCCGCTTCGTCCTTTTGATATCTGGTACGATGGCTTCAAGGCTCGCAGCGCCCTTCCCGAAACGGAACTCGACAAAATCACCCGGAAACGGTATCCCGATGCCGCCGCCATGAAGGACGATCTGCCTCGCATTCTCGGTGAAGTGGGTTTCCAACCGGAAATGGCCCGGTTTCTTGCTTCAAAGATTGAAGTGGACGCCGCCCGCGGTTCGGGTCATGCCTGGCGGGCTTCGATGCCGGAAAAACCCTCACATCTGCGTACCCGGGTGGGCCGCGATGGAATGGACTACAAAGGCTACAATATCGCCATCCATGAACTGGGGCATAATGTGGAACAGACCATCAGCGTCCATAAAGTGGATAACTATTTCATCAACGGGATCCCCAATACGGCTTTCACCGAAGCCCTGGCTTTCATGTTCCAGGCGCGCGACCTTGATTTCCTTGGCATGAGCAGGGCTGATCCCATGGCGGAACATCTTGAAGTGCTGGATGTCTTCTGGAACAACTATGAAATGATGGGTGTATCCCTGGTGGACATCGGAGTGTGGAAGTGGCTCTACGACAACCCGGAAGCCACCGCCGTGGAACTGAGGGAGGCCGTTATCCGCATCGCAAAGGAGATCTGGAACGACTATTACGCCGATGTTTTCGGGGAACGGGATGTCCCGCTTCTGGCCATTTATTCGCACATGATCCAGTCCCCGCTCTACCTGATGAACTATCCGTATGGACGCCTGATCATGTTCCAGCTGGAAGAACACTACCGTGACCGCTCTTTTGCCGATGAGACCCTGCGGGTATTTTCACTAGGAAAGTTGACGCCCCGGCACTGGATGGAACAGGCCACGGGCCGACAGATCAGCAATGACCCTGTCTTCCAGGCCGCGGAAAAAGCCCTGAAAATGACAGGGTCGATTTCTCAGTGACAGCTCCCGCCACCGGTCAGATCCGGACTCAGATAGGGAATGCCCAGTGACAAGCCCCGAATGATGAGCAGTACGGCAATCAATGCGGCGCCATAAGGAATGAAACGGTTCAGCCGCTGACGGGCATGCGGACTCAGCCAGCCGGGGGCCAAAGAAAGAGCCATCATCATGGGAGTCGTGCCGATGCCGAACAAACCCATGTAGAGGACACTGTTCAGCAGTGAGCCCGCCGCCGCGGAACCGGCCAGAGCCAGATAAACGAGTCCGCAAGGCAGAAAACCGTTGAGGAGTCCAAGTGACAGCAAAGAGGCATTGCCCGGAGTCCTGAGCAAACGGTTGAAGAGCCCCTTGAAATAGTCCGACCGGAAAAAACTGCTGGTCGAGAGAAACCGGCTCCGGAAGAGAAGCATGATCAGAATAACCGCGCCCGCCATAATGGATAGCCACCCCTGATAACCGGCCAGGGCCGCACCCAGCCCAAGTAAACCGGCAAGGGTTCCCATAAGCATGTAGGTCAGAGTTCTGCCCGAATTGTAAATCAGTCGCCCGATGACCAGCTGAAAACCGCTCCGGTCACTGCCGGGCAAGGCTACGGCAATCGGTCCGCACATGCCGGCGCAGTGGGCACTGCCAAGAATTCCAAAAAGGAAACCGGTAAAAAGAATTTCCATAATAATCTGATTAAGCCGTTGGGGTTATTTCAAAGAATTCAAAGAAAGGGGTTCGAAACATAACATAATAAACGCAAAATGGCACGGGGTTGGATAATTCGCATGCTCGTATGGAAGTCACAAGATGACCTGGCAAGGCAAGATTAGAGCTGAACGTTCCGTTGCAGATAATACTCCTGCCCGCCCGAATCCCAGTGCAGCTTTACAATCCAGTTCCCGCTGATCATTCCCGAAAGGGGAATCGCCTGAAACCCGCTGGAATCGGTCTGGACAGAAAGCTCACGGTCCAGCCGGTGGTCGGACGGACGGAACAGATGAATCTGACCGCTGATGCCATTCTGAACATGGTCCGGGGGGAAGTAGACCATCAACTGGTCACGAAGGGTGCTGAGTTCCATCCTGACCGGCACTTCCATCGACATGGTACGGGACATACGGTCGATCTGGTCCTGATACGTCAGCGTGCTTTCGTAATAATCCTCTTTTTCCAGATTTATCGGAACGGTAAAGCTGAAAAAGACCAGGAACAGGGTTCCGCTCACAAAAATAAGGTAACCGGAGGTGATGCCGACCGGCCAGCGGTTTGCCGGATCCAGCAGCCATTGCTTGATGGTTCTTTTTTGTTTCATGAAAACAGATCGCTCTTTCAGGGGTTTTGCGGGTTTTGCAGACTTTGCGGACCAATAAACACAGACGAAACCGTATGTATCAGCCGGTCTTCGGAATATAGGCCAAATTCAAGTGGGGTTCGACCCGGATCGAGTTTATTCCCCTCAAGGAAGACCATGAAAC
>SLHZ01000334.1 GCA_007135895.1 Balneolales bacterium
CCGGTATCCAGAAAAATGGCCCCGATCCACTACTTTTGCCTGGCCGCCTTTTCCCGATGGCGGTCACTACACGTTTTCTTTTGCCATTCCCGCGGCCCGGCTGCTCCACGAGGGCAGGATTGATACACCGGGTCTTGTTGACTGGATGCAGACTCTCACCCCCTCTTCCATAGTATGGCAGCAGAGTATCTGGCTCTATATTCGCCTGCTGGATCATCTTTTTGGACAGTCGGTTCAGACGTTTGATCCGGATACCTTTCTGGCTCATGCCGCCCGTTTTGTCAGGGAGGCTGAAGGACACTTTCCGGGAGAGTTCAAGATCCGGCGGCGCATGCAGGTTACCGAGCCACTCATGGACCGGCCCCTCGACGATATTGCCAGGTCATGCGGAAAAGTAAGTTCTCTGGCCGAAGATATGATCACCTTTGTCGGTGCGGTTTTTTACCATCATTACAGAGACATGATGAAAGCTTTGGGCGCCGCTGCTGGACAAGGTGGAGCCAGCGAGGCTTCCTGTTTCTATCTGGGTAGCTTGTTTGGCGCGCTTTGTGGAATGAAGGCGTTGCCAGACCGACTGATTTCCGGCTATTCCGGGAAACAGCGGATACTGGATGCCGTTGACCATTTTGAGAAAACACTACATCGTGAATGAGCGTCATGGTGAATCGTCATGCCGTGAGCTGATACCCCCGGAGGTGTTGGTTCATGCCTATGCCAGGGGCTTGTTCCCCATGGCACAGGCCCGTCATGACCCGGATGTCCGCTGGTATGAGTTGCGGATGAGGGGAATCATTCCAATGGATCGTTTCAGGGTGTCCAGAAAAATCGATCGATTAATTCGCAGATCCAATTATGAGTGGTCGGTTAACCGGGACTTTGCAGGAGTGATAGAAGCCTGTGCAGATAGAGAGCAAACCTGGATTTCGGACCGGATCATTGATTCATACAAGGAGCTGCATCGGCAGGGTTTTGCACACTCCGTGGAGATATGGCAAGGGGGCTCACTTGCGGCCGGGTTGTATGGCGTTGCGCTGCAATCCGCCTTTTTTGCCGAGTCCCTGTTCCAGCGGGAGCCGGAAATGAGCAAGGTCGCTTTGTACTATTGTCACAAGAGGCTCCTGGAGGCCGGGTACATGCTCTGGGATGTCCAGTTTTATACATCCCACCTTGCTCAGTTCGGCTGCATTGAGATCAGGGCCGGCGAGTACAGCAAGCTTCTTTCAAAAGCGCTTGGCCGGCCGGCCCGTTTTGATCGATAAATCCCTTCTTTTCCCTATTTGACCAAGGTCATCTTGCGGTTAAGGACCGTGTTGCCGGCTTCCAGGCGATAGATGTAAACACCGCTGGCCAGGTTGCTGGCGTCAAATGTCGTACGATGGTTGCCGGCCGGCATATGTCCGGCGGCCAGCGTTGCAACGTGCCGGCCCAGCAGGTCGTAGACGCTCAGGCGGACCTCCTGTTCGGCATCAAGTTCCCAGTGAATGGTTGTGACCGGGTTGAACGGGTTGGGATAGTTTTGATGCAGCGTGATCCGTGCCGGGATGTCAAGGATTTGTTCCGCATCAGTTTTAACCACAGAACCCAGGTAAGTTCCGGTCCGGGCATCGATGAGGAAATTGGCGTTGACATTGTAGACGACATATGTCTGACCCCACGGGTTGAGTATGTGGATGTTCATATCCAGATTCCAGAATGGGTTGGAGTCCTCGTCCAGAAAATCAGGAAACAACTCATACGCATTCAGAAGGTGGAAATTAACCCTTGCGTCCGGGCGTGTTTCACCGGCATCAAAATCGGGCTCGGGTACGGCATCAATCACATCACGCATCCCGTTATCCATGGCGATGGCCAGGGCCTGCTCCGAGTCAATCAGAATCTCTCCGAGGGGCCGGAAGTCGGTGTCGGGCCGTTGATCCGGCGGGATGTTTCCGAGAAACATCATTTCGTGGCTGTCGGGATAGGCCCCATCGGTTTCAATGATATCCACTCTTTCTTTTTCAAAGTCAAACCAGACGAGCATCCAGAGACGGGACTTTCCTCCGGGATATCCGGGCGGGTCGAATTCACTGCGCCCGTACGCCTGAATAAACTCGGAGTCGGGGAAAAAGAGGGCGGCCACGGAGTCGGCTTTGGCATGGGCCTCCATAAAGCTGACCGGCTCTGTATAATCCGGATACGTTTTGGTTGTATGGGCCAGAAGATCCCCATTGGAGGCGTCGATGAAATAGAGATATTCGGTTATCTGATAGTAACCCGCCTCATAGTCCATGACACCGTTCTTTAATTGAACCATCCAGGAGATCGGGTCGTTCTCATCAAGCAGATCCGGATAGGCATACTGCATGGCTCCGAGATTGTACCAGATGTTGCTCCAGGAATGCTCTTCCACATCGTCGATATCCTCATCGAGACCGTATTCAAGGGCTTTGTCCAGCGCGGCCTGACTCGTAATGAAAGGCTCGGGGAGAGAGGGATAGTCGCCAAAGGGAATATTCGGGCGTCCCAGGATGGGCATTTCGTCAAAGTCCATCATTTGAAAATTCCGGACCTCATCTCCGTCCATACCGACCCAGTAAATAACCTCCTCCGTGTCGTCTATGAAGAGAACGGTCCAGTTGGTACTCATTCCGGAAGGTTCGGGAAAGTCCCAGTCGTATTGCCTAAAGAAGTAATCCGGATAGACCTCCGAATCACTGCCAAACAGGTTTATGGCACGGGCATTGGTGTTAAGGTCAAGGACCTTGTCACGGGCGGCCAGATAGGCATCGCGGGCATCAACGGGTTCTCCGGGGTCATCGGGGTCACCGGGATCGCCAGGTTCGAAAATCTCTTTATAAACCAGGGAACCATCCAGTGCATTGATGTAGAAAACGGCAAAATTGGCCACACCAACATAGTTGTCGGGATCCCAGGTGAACGAATCGAACTCGATCATCCAGAAGGGTACCGGATCGTCATCGAAAAGCCCGGTGAAGTCGAAATCGAAACTCATCAGCTCGTAAAATATCTCGTACCAGGAGTCTTCCGTAAGCTGAAGCAGCAGGTTGTCGAAATTGTTGTCGCGGGCCGTTGCAAGAGCGACCTGGCTCGACACAAAGGTGTCGGGAAGGGGGGGTACGCTGAACAGGTCAAAATCTTCATCCATTTCCAGTTCAGAAGCGGGAATCGCGAACACTTCGGCCACTTCGTTGTCTATTACGAAGGCGAGATGTATGAGTGAGTCGGCCTGATTAAGAAAGATGGCGATCCAGATGTAGCTTTTTCCGGTAGGCTCGGGCACGGCCAGCCCCTGGGTTTGCTTGAAGAAGGTTTCCGGATTGCTGGAGTCAACTCCGTTCAGAGCAACCGGCCAGGTGCCGGGCCACTCGGTCTCCATATAGCTTTTGGCGATGGCAAAAGCCTCGGAGTCGCTCATTTCTTGCGCCAGCTCAGGAAGGAAGCCGAAGAGCGTGAAATCAATGCCGGTCGGGCTTTCCTGGTCAATGGTGAGGATTTTCGGAGCGCCATCTTCATCCGTATAAACCCCCATTGCAAAGGGCCTTGGTTCTTTGTGGGGGTCAAACTGGATGATCGTTCCAAAAACGAAATAGTCTCCCGGCCGTACATTCTCAAGGGTATATTCGCGGGTATGGGGATCTGGAACAGCCGCGTTTACCTGGAAATCTGCATCGAAAGGATCCGGCAATTCGCCGTTATCCGCGGAAATAAGCAGAACAAGGGAATAGGACCAGTCCACTTCATCGGTGGAGGTAATCATGCCGGCCTGCGCGATCTGTTCGAGCGATGGCAGGAAACGATCCGTGCGTTGTGAGCCCTCGAAGCGGTTTTTTGCCGGTTTATCCGAAATACCGGCCAGTGGCCCGATTATCGGGGCGAGAGGGTTCTCGGCCGGGAAGTTTTTATAATGGGAGGCAGACTGCTTATCAAAGAAATCAAAGATCGGAATGTTGATGTAGGATAGCTCTCCTTCAATAAAAACGTCGGAAACGGCTGCTGCCGTGGTATAGTTGAGCGTATAAAACTGCTTTCCGATTTCGCCGTTCTCCAACGGCAGCGGCAAAATAACCCAGAGATAATCGGTGTCTGGCTGATGCTGAGTCCTGATGGAAACGGTTTTGCCATCCTGCGAGAACTCAAGATCTCCGGCAATCACCCCTTCTTGAGGCAGCACACCAAAATAATAATGATTGATCTCATTCGTGTCCAGAGCCATATTGAACGTGAAGCTCA
>SLHZ01000301.1 GCA_007135895.1 Balneolales bacterium
ACCCGGGTATGGATGGCCGTTGATGAGGAATATGATTATGGCATGGGTACCTGTGAGTGGCTCAGATAGTTGACCCCTCTCTGCTCAGGGCATGCGCAGCATCCCGGTATTTAAGTGCCACTGCCCGGTGAATGGTAGTTTCCCCGGATTCTCAGGGCATGCGCAGCATCCCGGTGTAATGATAGGGCAGGGCCCGATCGAGGATTTCCTGATGAACGATGATTTCATCGCGTGAGTAGCCGGCAGGCAGCGCTTCCCGATGGCCTACGAACATGCGCCGGTCTCTGAGCAGCTGCTCTATCTGATCGGTTACCTTTTCGTATGGAAGGTAATGGACATGCCGGTCGATGACCTGGATGATGACCCATGCGTCACGATGGAAAGGTCCCTCAATGATATCGCGGCCCATGGTACCGGTCAGGGGCAGCCGGTGGACCGGCAGGTCATACTCTTCGAGTGAGTTCCGGGTGAGTCGGCGGACTTCAAAAAGCCGGCTCGGTGTATCCTGCAGAACCTGCTCCCAGTCACCGGTCTCCTTGAAACGCCTGATGGCATCGATGGCATCGAGGCTGTCTGCGAATTCGTACCGGATGAAATCTGTCTCCAGGTAATCGACAAACTGTTCGTCTTTCCAGACATGATAGTATTCGGGAGGCAGCCGGCTGAAGTCAAGGGTATCGAGTACGTGGTGCAATGTGGCATAATAGAGGCCGGCATATTCGGCCAGGCCGGTTTCAAACTGTACGGACCGTGCAGTGTCGGCTCGTATTTCCATGGCCTTTGCCGCCAGAATGGAGTCTCGGATGGCGATTTCTATGGCGTGCCGGAAGTCCTGCTGGAGCCATTGAACCGGTATGTCAGGCATTTGGCGGAGGAACTGTCTCACGGTGTAGGGCTGGCCATCGACCCATGCGACCGGTGTGTGCGGCTCCGGGTCGGGCAAGATGAGCTGAAGATCCCTGAGATATCGTTTCATTTCCAGCGGTGAACCGTCCGAGGGCAGGGTAGGAGCGATCATTTCAAAAAGCGCCATGGCCTGGAGGCGGTCCAGTGCCAGTTCGTGATCCAGGATAATGTCGCGGATGAACCGGGCGCTGGCCTCGTCGAATCTTCGCTGATAAACTTTATGCGCCAGTGCATCACGCTGATTCCAATAGGTCATCTCGTCAAAATGGATGGTACGCTGCCAGTCGTGCAGCTTGAAGATGTGCCAGCCTCGCAGGGAAGCGACAGGCTCGCTGATTTCTCCTTTCCGGAGGGTGAATACGACCTCTTCGGGTGTTTCATCGAGCTCGTCAAAGCTGACCCAACCCATCATTCCTGACTGGTGTTCCGGCGGCAACCCGGCTCTGCGCATCGATTCCGAAGACAGGCGGTCGAAGGACTCTCCCTGCCGAAGCCGTTTCTGATATTGGCGAGCCGTTTCTTCATCAGGAGCATAGATCTGCTGAAGCAGCAGCCGAGAGTTGGCACGGTCGAACGCCTTCTGTATCTCATCTTCTTTAGGCTCGGCCACGTCAGGCTGCACCTTTTGTTCCAGCAAGAATCGCCGCATGGCCATTTCACGCCGGCGCTGGATTTCATCCCGGATAACAGGCAAAGTATCGAGCCTGGCGGCACGACCACGGTCGGCGATGATCATTCTCTCGAGCATGAGCCTGGCATATTCGTCCCGGCTTTCGGGACGGTCGTGCATATGGGTATAGGTGGAAAAATAGATGTACTCCCCTGCAAAGTGATCCTGCGTGATCGTGTGGTCTCTCCACTCGGCGGCCACCGGTGAGATCGCTGGTTCTGTCCCGGTTTCCACCCGTCCGCACCCCCCGGAGAATATGGTCAGAACAATGAAAAGCAGGGATCCGGTCCGCCAGGAATGTAGATTGTATCTAATGAGAAGCATTATAGTAGTTACAATAGGCATAATATGGCGGGAGTCTTTGGGCTTTCTTCTTCAACAATATAAAAATTTTCCAAAAACATCTTGAAAAGAAGCGCTTTTCTGTTGTTTTTGAAAATGATGTTGCGAAAAACATATAATGAACCTATTATGTCTGTTACTTAGAAGCTCAATATGTACATAGGAAGCTTTCAAACTACAGCTGATACCGGGAAAATGATCGTCCCGGCTGGAGTCACAGGCTCCTCAGGGGTACTGTGAAGGATCGCCGCCGGTTTCCCGGCAGGATCCGGATCCTCCGGTTCATGCTGCAAATAAAATAACCAACAATACAGGGGTAAACATGATAAAAAAAATGACCGTACTTGTTATGCTTTTCCTGTTGGGCACGGCCGTGTCCACCGTAAAGGCGCAACCGTACCCAAGTGTCGATAACGTGGTTGATATCGTCTACAACGGTATCCCGGTCACTATTGACGGTGACTTGGACGACTGGGAAGATGCGCATTGGGTTTACAACAGCCAGGACCATCCCTTTTTCCTGGATGTCAATGGCAATCCCATCCAGGGAATTCCGGAGAGCGCCAATGACTTCAGCTACTTCTTCGCCATGAAGATGGACGATGAAAACGTCTATTTTGCCATCAAAGTGCGTGACGAGGGGACTCCCATGATTGAGATACCCGATACCCCCAACCTGGCCTTCAATTATGATCACATGAGCGTCTATCTGGGGCTGTATGACATCGGGAACATGAACCGGCTCAGTCCGCATATCGAAGGAGCTGCGGAAGGACTGGAATTCTACGATCCCGTGACCGGCGACACCGTGGGTACCGCCCGGACCTACCGCATTGCCCCCGGTGTGGACAATATGGAATCCACCCTGGGAGCGGATTATCAGCTCCTAATTCGCAACATCCCTTATGAGCCATCCGCAACGGATACGGAAGTGCAGGCCTACAGCGGAGCGCTGGTCGACACCCTTCTGCTGGGCACAACCGCCGCTTCGCGTCTGACCGATGATGAGACCGGCTACATCGTGGAATGGAAAGTGCCGTTCGCATCGCTTGCCGGCCATATTGCACGTCCCGGCGGACCTTTCCGCAATTTCGAGTGGCCTCTTTTTGAACCCGAGCACGGCATGGTGATCCCGTTTGACGTGGATGTAACCGACCTGGATGAAGGTGACGAGGGACTCAACCGCTTTCTGCGCCTGGGCCGTTACCCCGCCCTGTGGCGCGACTCCAAGAGCTTTGGCATGCGCGGCCGCATCGTCGATGTCTCCCTGGAGCCCTGGAACAACCCGGCCTACAACTACTATGTGGATTACAAGCCGGAACAGGATATCTCCATCGATGGTGATCTGAGTGACTGGGAAGACGCCTACTGGATCGGTTACAGCCAGGATCATCCTTTCTTTCTGGATGTCAATGGCAATCCCATTCAGGGCATTCCTGACGGACCCGCTGATTTCAGTTACTATTTCGCCATGAAGATGGATGACGAGAATGCCTACTTCGCCCTGCGGGTTCGTGATGAGGTCACTCCCATGATTGAGATACCCGATACGCCTAACCTGGCTTTCAACTATGACCACATGAGCGTCTATCTCGGCCTGTATGATATCGGCCAGAACGAAAGGAGTCCCCATATTGAAGGGGCCACCGAAGGCCTCGAATTCTATGATCCCGTGACCGGTGATACCGTTGGTACGGCCCGGACCTACCGGATTGCACCGGGTGTGGATAATATGGAATCCAGTCTGGGTCCCGACTACCAGTTACTGATCCGGAACATTTCCTATAATCCCAATACTACCGGGACCGATGTCCAGGCCTACAGCGGCGCGCTGGTCGATACCCTGGCTTTGGGCACGACCGCTGCCTCCGCACTGGTGGCCGACGAAACCGGCTATACCCTCGAGTGGAAGGTGCCGTTTGAAACGCTTGCCGGTCATATTGCACGTCCAGGCGGACCTTTCCGCAATTTCGAGTGGCCGCTTTTTGTCCCCGAGCACGGGCAGACCATTGCCTTTGATGTGGATGTGACCGACCTCGATGAAGGCGACGAGGGGCTGAACCGTTTCTTGCGACTGGGCCGTTATCCCGCTCTCTGGCGTGATTCCAAGAGCTTCAACATGCGCGGCAAAGTGGTGCAGACCGGAATCGGCACGTTTGTGGATGATACCGTGGCAAGAACCGAACGTCCAACGACGATTGGACTGGAACAGAACTATCCCAACCCGTTCAACCCCACCACCAACATCCGCTTCACCGTTCCCGAAAGCGGTCATGTCAGCCTGAACGTCTACAACCTGATTGGACAGCGTATGGCAACGCTGGTCAACCAGCCGATGAATGCCGGTACCCATACCGTGACATTTGATACGGCCAGCCTGAATCTCAGCAGTGGTCTGTACCTGTATCGTCTGGAGTTCATGGAGCAATCCATCACCCGGAAAATGCTCCTTGTAAAGTAGTATCAACGGGATAACGTAATTTCCAACAGAGGACCGCTGCACGGATACCGTCCGTTCGGAGGGTCCTTTGTTGGATACTTTTTCTTCTGCCGGAATTATATCTTACGTAACCGGAACGATACTTTGCATAACCGGAATCATATCTTACGTAACCGGAATGATATCATACATAAACGGTATGCCATCTTGCCATAACCGTACACCTTTCCAATTTTCAACCGTATACCACTATCCGCATACTACCATGCTACGGTCACTTGCGTTGCTCATCCTGGCAGCCGGACTGTTGTTCGGAACCGCTGAGGCCCAGACAGGAAGGGTCGAGGGATCCGTTACCGACCAGTCGGGAGAACCGCTAATTGGTGTGAATCTCCTACTGGAAGGAACCACCCGGGGCGCCACCACCGATCTCGAGGGCAATTACTTCATTCTCAATGTGCGACCGGGTGAATATACCCTGCTGGTAAGCTATATCGGCTTTCATGCCCAGCGGATCGAAAATGTTCAGGTTTGTGTCGACCGGACTACCCGTATCGATGTGGAGATGTATGAGGAGATGCTGGAGATGGGCGAAATCGTTATCAGCGCCCAGACTTCGATGATCACCAAAGACCGGACCTCCTCTTCGGCAAAAATCTCACAGGTTGAGCTGCTTGCCCTGCCGGTGGACAATTTCACGCAGGCCGTAGCTCTGCAGGCCGGCGTAAACCGCGGTGCCGACGGTTCCCTGCATATCCGGGGTGGCCGGAGCAGTGAAGTGCAATACTACGTGGATGGCGTGGCTGTCTCCAATCCTTTCAATTTCGGACTTTCGGTGCCTGTGGACAACACCGCCGTGCAGGAGATCGAAGTCATCAGCGGCAGCTTCAATGCCGAGTATGGTCAGGCCAACAGCGGTATCATCAATATCGTCACCAAAGAGGGAGGGGAGAATTTCGAAGGCACCTTCATCGCCGGTGTCGGTGGTTATACCAGCTCCCGTTCCGAACTGTACCGGGATATCGGCCATGCCAATCTTTGGGACAACCGGAACTTCGAGGGTTCGCTTTCCGGCCCCACCCCGATATCGGGACTGACTTTTTTCACCTCGGCCGCCTACAGTCGCGATGGCGGCTGGCTGTTTGGGCGCAATGCCTTCCTTCCCTCCGACAGTGCCAGTTTTTCCGGTCCGCAACACCAGTGGCTAATCCCTTCTTCGGGCGACTCCTCGGTGGTGAGGATGAACGATAACGAAAACATGTCCGGCCTGGGAAAACTGACCTGGCAGATCACCCGGGACCTTAAGGTTTCCTACAGCTATACGCATACCCGCACCGATGCCAATCTCTACCGTCACCGCTTCCGTCTTAATCCGGGGCATGTCCCGGCACAATATACCCGCAACCACAACCATCTGCTTGCGATCAACCATGTCCTCAACAGCCGGACTTTCTACAATCTGCGGCTCACCGCCAATCTGACCAATTTCAGTCAGTATGTCTATGAGGATCCGCTTGATCCGCGGTACCGTGATATCTTCGGTCGGGGTAATCAGCCCCAGCAGGTCTTCAATACGGGCGGACTCGATAACCAGTGGCTCAACCGCAAAAGCTATACCTATGCCGTGCGTTTCGACATTTCTCGTTTTATCGGCAATACGCATCTGGTAAAAACGGGGGTGGAATATCGCTGGAACCTCCTCCGACACGACCAGTTCTGGATCCAGGTCGACCCGCGCCAGTTCGGCGATTATACGCCGAGGGTTCCCGAGCGCGGTACCCGGAACAGAAACTACTATCGGCGGACACCCGTGGAGTTTTCGGCATACATCCAGGACAAGATTGAGGTTTCGGACCTGATCATCAATGCCGGAATCCGGTTCGACTATTTCGATGCCAACAGCCAGGTCCCGGTTGACCTGCGGGATCCCTCCAACCGGCTGCGACCCCGTGAAGAATCCGAAGCCTTCAAGGACGCCTCGACAAAGCTTCAGCTGAGTCCGCGCCTGGGATTTGCTTTCCCCATTACGGCCACCGGGGTGATTTATGCGTCCTACGGCCAGTTTTTCCAGATCCCCCAGTTTCTCTCCCTGTATGAGAACCCCGATTTCAATGTCACCGGGGGAAGCTTCAATACCATGGTGGGCAATGCCGACCTGGAGGCGCAGCGTTCGGTGCTCTATGAAATCGGCTTGCAGCAGGAACTGCACCCCAATGTAGGGCTGGATCTTGTAGTCTATCACCGCGATGTCCGCAATCTCCTGGGTACCGGTCTCTACGCCACCTATACCGGCGGGGACAGTTATGGCCGTTTTGAGAATAACGACTTCGGAACCGTACGCGGCTTTACCGCGGCACTCACCTTCCGGGACCGTCAGAGTGGTATCTACGGCAATCTGAACTACACCTATCAGTCCGTCAAGGGCAATGGCAGTGATCCGAGACAAGCCTTCTTTGACGCACAGGGCCTGCGCGAAGCTACGAGCCAGCTGGTACCGCTCGACTGGGACCAGCGCCACAACGTGACCGGTAATGTGACGGTACTCACGGGTGCGTGGTCCTTCGGGATGGTCGGACAGTTTCGGACTGGCTATCCCTTTGTACCCCAAGACCAAAGGCGTCAGCCAATCGTGGAATTGCGCAATGAGGCCCGTTACATCAGCGAGGTCTACTTTGATATCCGGGTGGGACGTGTTGTCCGGGTGGGCGACCTGGCCGTACAGACCTTCTTCCAGGGTGAAAACATCCTCGACTTCATCCGTGATGACCGGTTTCCGAAACTCTTTCAATCCGAAATACAGGCGCACCGGGATAACGGCCTGGAACGGATCAATACCCTGGAGGAGCTGTTGAACAATCCGATTGTCCAGCCTCGTCCGCGTTCCCTTCGTGTTGGCATGCAAATCGAGTTTTAGATGTCAACCCTTTTTATCTGGTGTCAAGCCCTTTTTTAGTGTCAACCCCTTTTTTGATGTCAACCCATTGAAAAAAATGATGATTCAATCCATCTACCGTTATTTGTTCTGTTTCGGGATGCCAAAGGGCCTCTCCCCACGGTTTTCGCTGATCACTTTTTACCGGCTTCTGCCGGTTCCCCTGGTGGCAAAACTATTGGTTTTCATGCTGCCGGTCCTGTTGCTGGACTCCGGCCCGACGGTGGCACAGAATAACGATACCGGTGTCTACGTGGACCCCAACCGGAGCGACCGAAACTGGCGGACCGACCTCAACATTGCCGGCAATGATGTGGAGAGCATCATCACTAATTACGGAACCATCGGCAAGGGCAATGAGAGCATCAACCAGGCCGGGGTATGGCCGCGCGGCACCGGTCACGGCCACCTGCACGAGATGACCGGCTATGTCGCCTCCCGTGTGGAGGATACACGGGGCGATAAAACCATTATCATCAGCGACGGCTACCGGGACGGCTCCGGCGGTTCCATCGATCCGGTGACCGAGATCGAGTGGAAGTTCCAACCGCTTCCCGGCTACTTCAACAGGGATATTGACAACCCCCGTATCGCCACTTCCACCATACCCGAGACCTGGCCCAAAACCTGGCCGGGGCGTGAGGAGCGCTGGGACGGGCAGTGGAACGGCTACTTCGGACTCAATCAGTTCAATGCCGACCAGGAGACCTATTACGTGATGGACGATTTCTGGAACGCCGAATACCCATTCTACCCTGACGCGACGGATTCCAGCAAGCGTGGCCTGGGCATGCAGATCAGCGTGAGGCTCTTTCAGTGGAGTCAGGCTCTGGCCAAGGATATCGTTTTCATGCAGTATGAAATGACCAATACCTCCACCACCACGTTCTCATTTGAGATGGGGGATAATCCCATCTTCATGGGCGGTTATACCGACACCAATCCGTCCGGGTCGGGCGCCACCGATACATCCGCCGGTTTTGATGATGACGAAAACATGGTTTTCGGATGGTCGGCCAGTGGGGTCGGTCTCTGGACCCAGTTCCGGGAGATACCGCCCGGATATATCGGCTGGAAATACCTTCAGAGTCCGGGTATTGCCAATGACGGCATTGATAACGACGGTGACGGCCTGATCGACGAGAGTCAGGAGAGTCCGGCCGGGGAATATGTCTTCGGACCCTGTGGCTTCTACGATGAACCTCAATTCCGCTGGACCGGCGATGAAAACTGCAACTGGGATCCCGAATTGCACGATTGCGGTAGTGACGGGGTATGCCCCTGGGATCCGTTTTACACGGGGCCAACACCTGACGGGACCGAAGGCAACGGTCGGCCCGACCAGGGTGAGCCCAATTTTGGAAGGCTGGACAATGCCGAGGCCGACCAGGTGGGTCTGACCTCTTTTTTCGCACCGCTTTTCGGTACGGTCGATATCAACGACGAGCCCGGTGCCTGGCAGCGCATGCAGCCCGGTTTCTTTGATATTCCCCAGCAGAGTGTCAACCAGATATGGATCTTCGCCTCCGGCCCCTTCAATCTGCGTCCGGGCCAGACCGAGCGCTATGGTACCGCGTTTGTTTTCGGGGCGAATGAACGGGCTCTGTTCCGCAATGCCCAGGTGGCCCAGCGCATCTACGACTCCAATTACCAGTTTGCCCGGCCCCCGCTGCAACCCGAAGTGACGGCCATTGCGGCCGACGGCAAGGTGATCCTGACCTGGGATGATCTGGCCGAACGTTCCTACGATCCGGTCTACGGTTTTGACTTCCAGGGGTATCGCATTATCAAGGGAACCGACCCCCAGTTCCGCGATGCCAAGGATATCACCGATGCCCTGGGAAACCCGGTCTACAAGCAATCCATTGCCCAGTTTGATATCGTCAACGGCCTCACGGGACCGCATCCGTTGCAGCTCGGTGAAGATATCGGCCAGCCCGCGGGTATCCACTACTACATGGGTGATGACACCGGATTGCAGCACTACTTCATCGACGAAGACGTGGTCAACGGCCGGGCCTACTATTATGCGGTGATCAGCTATGACACCGGATATGACACCGATTTCTACGAAAGGGGGATCTCGGAACTCGACAACCTTTTCCCCATCAGTCCCTCCGAATCCCCTGCCAGTATTACGGTAACGGGTGGTGTCATCACCGCTATGGACCGAAATACGGTTCGTGTGGTACCCAACGCCCAGCCAACCGACATCGACCAGGGGAGGCTTGAAACCGAAACCCAGAACAGACTGGCGCACATCGCCGGCCCGTCCACCGGCCGGGTCCGTGTCATCGAGGTGGCCAGTGACCTCTTTGATGACAACGAATATTTCGTCACCTTCTCCACAAAACCCCTCGACGCCACCGTAGAGTACCGGACGTCAACTTTTACCCTGACGGATGGCGACGGCACGGTGATCATTGAGGATGAGCCGGTACCGGTAGATTTCGGAGGCGATTACCGCCGCAACTGGACGCATGAGGTGCTGGATCGTGGCTTTGTCCTCGAGTTTCAGAATGTAGAAACCACCCTCAGCAACACCCAGATCCAATCCGGGTGGTCCGATGAGTCGCAAACCAACATCCGTACCACTATTGAACTGACCCCCTCTTTCGCTTTTCCCGATCCGCCGCTCTGGCCCTTGACAGCGGTCCTGGAAGTCGGTGATCCTGAGGGTCCCGCCCTGGATTCGGCCTTCACCAGTACCACGGGTAACATCACCCGGCCGGTCTGGTTCCGGCTCTATGAGAAATATACGGGGGAAAAACTGCCGTTTATTTTGAATGAGCCCAGGAGTACGCGCAACGGTATCATTGACACCTCGGAAACGCTCAATATTCTCTTCAAAAACAAACCCGATGATGCCCGTTATGCCCAAAGCTGGACCTTGCGCTTCGACACACCGATCGATGCGGAAGGCAACCGGATTCGGCCGGAGAACGTTGTACTTCCGCAACCGGGTGACCGGTTTGTACTACGCTCCGAAATCCCGTTTGGCGAGTTGGACCGTTACCGTTTCGGGTCTGTAGCTCGTAGAGAAGTGGATGATCCGGATCGTGATCTGCTGGCCGATGTCAGGGTAGTCCCCAATCCCTACATCGGCGCCAATGTCATGGAAGGCCGGCCTTTCCTTGAGGGACGCGGTGAACGCAAGATTGAATTCCGCAACCTGCCTTCACAGGCCCGGATCCGCATCTATACGGCGGCCGGTACCTTTGTACAGGAGGTGTACGGTTCTAACGGAGTCGCCGAGTGGAATTTGCGCTCCAAAGACAACCTGGAAGTCGCCTTTGGACTCTACTTCTACCATCTGCAAGCAGAGGGAGTAGGCGAAAAAGTCGGAAAATTTGCCATCATAAACTAAGGAGGAATCGTCATGTATCATTTTTCGAAAATACTTCTGTTTATGGTGGCCGGGATGATGATGTTCCTCGCTTCGGCGCTGGAGCATGCCGCAGCCCAGAGCAAGGTGGGGACCAAGGCCCTCACTTTTCTGGAGATCGGGGTAGGAGCCCGGGGTGTGGGAATGGGTGAGGCACATGTCTCATCGACCCGTGACGTGGCTTCGATGTACTGGAACCCGGCAGGCATCACACAGGTGGGGCGCAATGAGGCCACTTTTCAGCATACCACATGGATCGCAGACAGTCATCTCAATTATGCCGCGGCTGTGGTCCGGATAGGCTCCGGCGGCTATGTCGGCGCCCAGTTCTATGTCTTCGATTCCGGAAGCATGGATGTGACCACCGTCGATTTTCCCGACGGAACAGGGGAGCAGTTCAATGTTCAGGATATGAAAATCGGACTCTCCTATGCCCATCGTCTCACCAATCGTTTTGCTCTGGGGGGAAGTGTGAAATATCTCTCAAGCCGGATCTGGCGTATGAGCACCTCCATGGTGGCCCTGGATCTGGGCATGCAGTACCAGACGCCGCTTGACAACCTCTGGCTGGGTTTTGCGATCTCCAATTTTGCTGAGGATACGGCCCTTACCGGTGACAATAATACGGTGCGGGTAGATCTGGACCCCAATTCAAGTGGAACCAATGACGCCCTGCTGGCCAATCTCAAGATGAATAACTGGGACATACCGCTTATGTTCCGCATCGGTACGCATTACGACCTGTCAATCGGTCCGTGGCAGCAGTTGATACTTGCTGTTGATGCGATTTATCCCAATAATGACGACCCCTATGTGAATACCGGTCTGGAATACGGTTTTCGTGACATGGTATTCTTGCGGGGCGGATACTCCCGTCTGTTCCTCGATGACGCCGAGGGGCATGTCCGCCTGGGCTTCGGAGTGAAAATCTCCGATACGATCCGGGCCGATTACGCCTGGTCCGACAGGGGACGTCTGGGAGGCTCCAATCTGGTGGGTGCGACCATCATGTTCTGAATAACCGAATAAAAACCTTCTAATGATCAATCCCGAAAATACTGCGGAAAAACTCTATGAGCAGGTCGCCCGCCATCTCAAGGAGCGCATACGCAACAACGAGTTCGAAAACGGCCGGATCCCGGCCTATGTCTCTCTGGCCAAAGCCTATGAAGTGAGCATGGTGACCATCAAGAACGCCATGCAGCTGCTGGCCGGGGAACAGGTAGTCACTTCACGGGTAGGACGCGGCACCTATGTCAACCCGGCCTGGGTAGCGAATCAGAAAGAGAACGGAAACCCGCCTGAACCCGACGAAGTCGTCAATATCGGCCTGCTGATCCGTGATATCGAAGGACCCTATTTCTCGGGTACCTACCGCGGGATCAGCCAGAGTGCCACGGAACAGGGCGCCAACCTGATGATCAGTATCAGCGAAGAGGAACAGGAAAAAGAGGACCTGATGCTGAAAATGATGATGGATAGACAGGTCAATGGCATCATCATTACCACACCACGCAAATCACTCTATGGAATAGAGATCTTCGATATCCTCCGCGAACGCAAATTCCCCATGGTCTTTGTGCACGATACCTACAACAACCCATTCCACACTGTCGACGTGGACAATCACGAGGGTGGGCGTCTGGCGGCGCAGCATCTGCTCGACCGGGGCAGAAAAAAGTTCGGTATCGTAGTGGGCGAGATCGGATACAAGACCGATGACAACAGGCTGCGGGGTTTCCTCGATGCACTGCGCGACCAGGGCGTGGATACCCATTCCGATTGCCTGGTATACCGCTACAGTTTCGGGACCGAAAACACGGCTTTCGATGAGGGGTACAAGATAGGAAAGAGCCTGTCGATCAAAGGTACCGGACTTGACGGTATCCTGCTGTTCAACGACATGATTGCCATGGGCTTCCAGAAGGCCATGCTGGAAAAGGGTATTCGCATTCCCGAAGAACTGTCGGTCATAGGCTTCGACAATATCGAGCGCTGTACCGAAGCCAGAGTGCCATTGACAACGGTGCATGTACCCAGGGAAAAAATCGGGAGAATTGCCCTGGAGATCCTCATGGAAGCTATCCGGAATCCCGGAATCCCGCGTCAGTCGGTCATCCTCAAACCCGAACTGGTTGTCCGGGGATCGGCTTGATAGCGGGAGGGGTCTGAGCATCGAACGGACAATATTTCATGGGCCACATCTCTTTGACCATGAGTAAATGTATCAAACTGACATGAGTCACTGTATTGCATTAACATGAGTAAATGTATCAAACTGACCATGAGTAACTGTATCACATTAACTGTATCGCATTCATAATGAACCGTATCAGCAAAATAGCCGTACCGCTGGCAGTGACCGTCTTGACACTGCCGTTCCTTTCCGCCGTTACACACTTGAATCCGGATGCGACCCCGCCGGATACGAAAGATCAGACCGAATACGTCGAGGAGGTCCGAGGGGTTTGGATGACCAATGTGGACAGTGCCGTTTTGTTGAGCCGGCAACGGATTGCCGACAGTATGGACCTGCTGGCCCGCAATGGTTTCAACGTGGTCTTTCCGGTAGTCTGGAACAAGGGCTTCACCCAGTACAAAAGCGATGTCATGGCGGACAAGTTCGGCGAGAATTATCGTATTGAATCCATTTTCCGGGGCAGGGATCCCCTGGAACAGCTTGTTATTGAGGCCCATCGGGTGGGTATTGAGGTGATGCCCTGGTTCGAGTTTGGTTTTTCTTCTTCCTTTTCGCAGAGTGGCGGCCATGTGATCGGGATGCATCCGGACTGGGCCGGTCGGGACAACGAGGGCAATCTCCTGGTAAAAAACGGTTTCGACTGGATGAGCGGGATCAACCCGGCGGTCCAGGAGTTCATCAACAGCCTCATCTTCGAGGTGATCGAGAACTACGATATCGACGGGGTGCAGGGCGATGACCGCCTGCCGGCCATGCCGGTTGAAGGGGGGTATGACGACTACACGCGTGCCCTGTATGCCGATGAGCACGACGGAGCCGCTCCGCCCAATAATTACCGCGACAGTGACTGGATCACCTGGCGTGCCCGCAAGCTCACCGATTACGCCGAAGATCTCTACAACCGGGTCAAGGAGCATGACTCCACACTGGTGGTATCGTTCTCGCCGAGTCCTTATGCATGGGGTCTTCATGAGTACCTGCAGAACGTGCCGCAATGGCTCGAGCGAGGGGTGGTGGATATGCTGCATCCCCAATTGTATCGCAACAACGTGCCGGACTACCGGACAATGTTACGGGGTATGTTCGGCCCGAATCCCGATATACCGGGTGGCTACGCCGGACGCTATAAGCACCTCACCACCCCCGGTGTACTCATCAAGGCCGGCAGTCATTTTGCCGACTATAACTATATGCGCCGGGTCATTGCTTCCAACCGTGAATTCGGTGCGAAAGGAGAGGTCTTCTTTTTTTACGACGGACTGGCCGAGCGAAATCATTTCATGGCGGACTCACTGGGAGCAGGCCCGTATGCGAGGCCGGCCGTACTTCCGGTTCGAAACGGCCAGTTGCGCCGTCCGCCCGGCGTGATTGTCAAGAACAACGATCCGGGTGCCGTGCAAACCGGAGCGTGGCAACCTGACTTCAACACGACGGGTTACGACGGGTTTACGTTGCGGGCGGAGATGGCCAGTAATGCAGCCATGACCTGGAATATGACCGTTCCGGCCACTGCCTGGTACCGGTTGTATGCTTTTATCCCCAGGAATCTCCCGGCGACTGGTGAGGCCCATTATACAATCTGGCACGGTGACGGTGCGGATTCGACTCTGGTTCAGATAGACCAGTCGGAGCGCAATGAGGAAGGCTGGATAAAACTGGGTTCTTTTCCGCTGGATGAAGGACTCAGACCGGTGGTCCGTCTCTCGGCCGGAAAGGCAGGCGATGGGCGCCGCAGTTATGCCGACGCGATGATGCTGCTGATTGACCGGCGCAAGTCACCTGAAGTGCCTTTTGATGTGACGATCGTCCATGCCGATGAGCCGGAGTTTTCCGATGTACCGGGAGCCGTTCGGCTCAAACCCAACTACCCGAATCCCTTCAATCCCTCGACGACACTCACCTTTGAACTTGACCGGGCTTCTCTGACGACTCTGGACATATACGATCTTCTGGGCCGGCATGTGGCACAGCTAACCAACGAGTGGATGCCGGAAGGGCGGCATGAGGTAACCTGGGATGCGTCGGACCATGCCAGTGGCATCTATCTGGTACGCCTCTCGGCCGGAAGCGAAGTGCAAAGCATAAAAACAATGCTGGTCAAATAAACCCGGAGAACCGATCTGATGACATCGCGTCAACAATACGGTTGAATAAAAAATGCGGTTGAATAAAACCAAGCCGAAGCAATATTGTCAGACAATGCCGGATAAAATCAGTCAAACCATTATAAAACAACAATATATCACTATATATATCACTGAAAAATCTACCCGATACTCATAGAAACCTTTCGAAATGAAAAAAGCAAATTTCAATCTTTTCAGACTTGACCAGTGGCCGCCTTTTCTCAGAAAATATGGTCGGTACGGGTTGGGTCTGTGCCTGCTGATGCTTGCCTCAACGGCCCATGCCGGCCAGAAAGCTGACGAGCCGGTATCTGCATCGGTAAACACGGACCAGTCGGTTGCCCAAAGCCAGCCAATTGCGCAAAACCAG
>SLHZ01000227.1 GCA_007135895.1 Balneolales bacterium
ACCAGGAGGTCCAGGAGGAGACAGAAGAGGAGGCAGCGGTTGAAGATTGAATCATTCCTCGGCCGGCTTGTGCATAACTGGCCGGTAAAAGTCCTTTCGGTAGCGGCTGCGATAGTCATGGCTCACTTCGCCGTGTCCTGCCGCTCCGGGTATGATCAAAAAGGATGAGCCAGGACAGCGACAGCGCGGTCACTTCGATTCGCACCACTGGCCGGATCCCTTGCCGTCAGATGGACAATATACAAGCCGGGCCGGTTCATCAGGCCCTGGTCGGTCCTGCCATCCCATATAAGCGTACCGGAGTATCCGGACCGCATTCCGTCGGTCAAAGTACGGATCAGCCTGCCGTTCCGGTCAAATACCCGCAGGTGCAGCAGATAATCGGGAGCATCCAGTTCATAGTGGATCAGGAGATGATCCCGGTAACCGTCGCCGTTGGGTGAAAACGGATTGGGTTCCAGCAGCAGGCGCCGGCCCCTCTCCGGCTCATTCCGGTAAGGTGCAACCGAATTGCGCAAACCCGGAGTACCCCCCTCAGCGTGCGTATTCGAACTCCAGTTGGATCGGTTCTGCGACGGCATATCAGGAAGAATGCGTTCCAGGCTGATTCCCCGCGGGTCGATGATGTTTGGGTTGTGCCATGACGGTTCATACCAAACCGAATCGAGCAGCATGCCGGACGGGTCAGACAGATAAATTGCTCCTCCGCTGCCGGGGAGCCCGAGTGTGAGCCGATCGGTGCGGAAAAAAAGATCCGGAGCTGATTCGGGCAGGGTAAACGCTTTCGCAATGCGGGTGTAATGGAAGAGGGCGGATGAGTCCGGATAGATGACAGCGTATTCATCGGGCAGCAGTGCAGCCCTGGGCATGCCTCCCGGAAGGTAATCCTGCACCTGGCCGTTTTTATCCGCCCGGTCGTGTACATGTACCCCTTTCAAGCTGATAGGCAGATTGCTGCGGTTGGCTATTTCGATGAACTCACATTGATCCGCCCGGCTGCCGTAGCGGTTGCTGATGGGCTGATACATGATTTCGTTGATTACCAGATCGCCGGGTTCCGGCAGCAGGGCCAATGGAACAGACAGAGCTTCGGAACTCCGACCTGCCGCATCGGTGACCGGCTCGGTGCTTATCATTTGGGATTTTCTGAGGATGGGATGGTCACTGTATAAAAGAAAGGCAGACTGCAAACCAGGATCATCCCCCGGCTTGCGGGTCAGTATATTTCCATTGAGCCTGATATTTTCGAGACTCCCGCTTGCAATATGCCGGTTGAAAATCAACTCAACACGGAGAGAGTCCACTTGCCGGGCATGGACCAGTTTCGGGGGTCCCGGATTATCATCGCGGTGGAAGTTGCGCATGCCGCCACTGTGAGAACCGGGGTGGGAGCGCCAGTTGACAGGGTCTGTCGAAGAACCGAATGGATCTACACGCTCCAGAGAGATCCCGTCACGGTTGCCACCCCATTCCGGCTGATAAAACAGGCTGTCAACAACCACAAAATGAGCTGCCGGTAAGTGCGCCTGGGATTTTGCCTTGGGAAGCAAGTCACTGGAAAGCAAGTCACTGGAAAGCAAGTCGCAGGGAAGCAAGTCACTTTGATACTGGCTTTTTTCCCGAGCATCAGCGGTAAGAATATAGACCGCATCACCGAAACGGGAGTAGGAGGGAAAGTTCTGAATTTCAATGTGATTCTTTGTTTCGGGCAGCGGCATGCCGGTCTCTGACAAAACGATCTTTTCGCCTGGCAGAAGCACGAGCGGTTCATGCGGGATATTATGGGCTTCAGTCATCACGGAAACCGGATTTCCCAGGCTCCTTCCGATCCGGACAGGGCGAAGATCAACGGCTTTTTCACTCCGGTTCAACAATTCAACGAAACGGCGGACCGCTCCGGCGGGCCGATACAGTATTTCGTTGATCACCAGGTCCCCGGTTTCAATATGCTCCAGCCGATGGTAGATAAAGGAGCGTTGTGACGGCTCCATGACGTTTCCAAACAGACAGGAGACTTCTTCCATTTTCAGGAGGTAGGTGTCCAGGTGATCGAGTGCCAGGCTGGGGAAGAGGGCAATAGTGGATGTGTCGGTTTGCTGAAAAGCAGGTGACTGGGATTCGGTTGCCGATTCGAGTACAAACCGGGCCCTTTCTTCCGTATCAGGATGGAGCATCCGGTCGAAATAGAGCAGCAGATGGTTACCTTTCGCATAATCGAGTGACACGAGCCGGGGAGGCTCCCCGGGTGGACGGGCCGTGTTGACATAGCCCGGAGTACCGCCGGTGGAATGCGACGATCCGGTCCAGTTTGAATCATGCCAGCCGGGCACCGTTGGTGACTTCCGCTCCCGGGATATGCCGGCAGGTAAACGGGCGGGATCGAAATGGACCGAGTCGATCATTACACCGGTTTGATCAAAAAGCCGGATCTGATCGCTGGCTGATTGATTGAACCTGGGGTAGTTGTCCATTCCAATTACGGATGTTCCCCCGGGAAACTGTGTCGGATCAAGGTTTGCCGAAGGCGTGATCACGAGAAACCGACCCGGCTCCAAATAGTAATGATCCGTTGTGATGAGGCGGAGGGGTTCATTGGCTGCCGGGCGACGCTGCAGCCGCCAGTTCTTCAGATCAACAGTCTCATCGGACCGGTTGTAGAGCTCGATATATTCGGGGTAATAATTCGAAGGCCTCAGAAAAAACTCATTGATGACTATGTCCTGCGGCCGCGCTTCTGCCGCGCTGTAAAAAGATATTTGCTGAATCCGGCTCTTCTGACCATATATGGTGGAGTAGGGGTGCACAACCAGAAAATGCCTGCCCGTTTGACCGTTATCATGGAAATACAGATCACAGATCTGGGGGTGGAGGCAGTGTATTTCTTCGGGTTCCATTGTACCGTCAAGCTTAAAACCTGCCGGGCTCAGTGCCCCGGTCGCGGGAGGTACTTCGAAGACAATGGTGAGTCTCTTTTTTCCATTTTCTCTTTGGGTATGAAGTTCCGTGACAGCAGGTTCCGGGAAGTCATCCCGTAGAATGATATCCCCGAAGAAGAACCGGTCGCGCCGTGTGGTGGAAAAATGTGTCTGGAAACCGAAATGCCCATTCTGGTGGCCAATGCTTTCCGGGGGTACTTCACCGGGCTGGAGCAACGGTGTTTGGCTGGCCGGAGTTCTGGCCGGTAGTGCCGGATTTACCGATACCGCTCCTGCATAGAGATGCCATGCCCCTTGCGGTGTGCGAATAATTCGAATCCGGTATCCGGTGTCCTCTTCGATCAGGAGATCGCTTTTTAGAATCTGTTCGATCGGACGTCCTTCATGGAATCGCACCAGTCGAAAATGTTTGGGATGACCATTTTCACCAGTCTGGAGAGCAATGCCACTGGCCGAATCCGGACTGTCGGGGTCCTTGTTGTTCAGGAAAAAAAAGACACGATTACTTTGGGACGGTTCGAACGCCTGGCGAAAATACCACTCCCAGACTCTGGGCTCGTAGTGATGCTGTGTGGCCAGCCATGCGTTGCTGCGATCCGGGCCGGCATCCTGCCTTAGCAACCGGCCTTCGCGGGTTGAATCGACCCGGAACAGATTCAGGTCGCCGGTCCATAAGGAATGATCCGGCAACTGTGAGAAATCAGCATAAAAAAGCACGGATCTGTCAGCGTGGGATAAGCTTGCGGGTTGGCAGAGAGCCACGGAACAAAGCGACTGCAGACATATGGCCAAATAGAGGGAGAAAGCAGGATACCCGAAAAGATACCTGTGAAGAAGGCCTGAATCATAATGAAAGGCAGAACCATGCTCTCCGGTATCGTGGCAAAAAAAGAGGGACCAGTGTTTGGACAGGCGGAAAAGTAGGGTCGCGAGGTAGTCACCCCGCAACCCCATAGGACTGTAGAAATGCGCTTTCACGTTTCCCTTTGATGAATAGATCGGTTGGTGTAAATCTGTTTTTAAAATCAGGACATTTCAGGACATTTACGTATCAGAGCATAAACGCCCAGAATACTTACAATACAACCGGAACTTCAAAACACTAGTCGAAAACACTATTCGAAAGTAGGAAACAGAGTTCTTTAAATCAAGTAAAAAAAGCGCTTTTTTACGTGTAAATAAAAGGGTTGTTCTAACAAGGGCGCTTGATTAGCCTCTCATATGCGAATACCCTCTGGTCCAATTTCAACAGATATTCTTCGACCCTATTCCT
>SLHZ01000181.1 GCA_007135895.1 Balneolales bacterium
AATCCCTATGCATCATTCAATCTGGCCGACCTTCACACTGCAGGAAGAGGAATTGTATTCCCACAGAATAGGTCCGCTCACCCTTTTTATTCGAAAGAAATTCAACGAAGTATGGGTAGCCTGTCACAGGGATCTGATATCGGGTGAAAAAAAACCGGTATCAGAAAGTAAACCGAAAAAGGAGACTCCCGTACCTCTTCCGGAAAAACCGGACTGGCAACGCTTCGCGTTACCGGATGCCATCAACTCATTCCGGTTGCTGCCCGTTTTTCCGGACCGGCCTGTTGTGATAGATTCCGAGTACAATTACCGGATCCTGAAAAATGCCCGGTCCAGGGTCTATTCCAGAATACCGGTTCAGGTGCGTATTGAAGCGGGGCCGTCGCCGGGCATTGTACTGGCAGAGATACCCACACGTATTCTTTCAGGAACATGGTTCGGTGTCTTTACCGAAGGGGAATTGTGTTATGCACTTTCATCCACTACCCGCAGAGAGATCACTCCTGATCTGATCGAACCACACCTGGTGTTCTGTCCGATGTCCATCATCAATCAAAGCGGGCAGGATCTGCGATTTGAAAAAATATGCCTCAGGGTAGACAGACTGTCCATTTTCTTTCATGAAAAGGGTTTATGGGCCGATGAAACCCGCATTTTGCACAAGGGCAAAGAGGGTTATAGCGATATTGAAATGACGGGAACCGCTCCGGAAGAAGCTCAGAGTGGCATACTTCTTGGCAAACCGCGTAATACCGTCACCAAGAGTGCCGCGGAACGTACCTTCAAATTAATTCGTGATATCACCGTTCCGGGCTTTTCATCCTGATACACTCGAAGATCAGATTTAACGATACACAACGAACCGAACCCAAATCTTATCACGCCATGGAATTGTCAGCCATCTACCCGGAAGGGGTTTTGTCCGACATGCTTCTGCTCCGACTCATCCGCTCTGGTGTCATCCTGCTAATCGTTCTGCCGCTGATTTTTTTTCTTAGGTATTACCTTTCCCATTATCTGACCCGCAAATATAATATGCACTATGGCCTGCTTTCGGGCAAACTGGTTACTTATACCGGCATGGCCATACTGGTGCTCATGATTCTGCAGGAGTTTGAGTTCAATCTCACTCCGCTGCTTGGAGCTGCAGGCATCGTGGGCATAGCTGTCGGCTTCGCTTCGCAGACCACTATATCCAATGTAATAAGCGGTTTTTTCCTCATTGCCGAACAGTCCTTCCGCATCGGGGATGTTGTCAGTGTAAATGGTAATGTGGGCGCCGTTCTTTCTGTTGATACCCTGTCCGTCAAAATCCGGATGTTTGACAACCGGATGCTCAGGGTGCCCAATGAAAAAATGATCAAATCCGAGTTTATTAATATCACCCGCTTTCCTATCCGGCGGATTGACTGCAACATCTCGGTAGCTTACAAAGAAGATCTGAATAAAGTCCGCGAAGTGCTGTTTGACGTGGCGGAGAATATCCCTTTTTGTCTGCAGGAACCACCGCCATTGCTGGTGTTCGATAAATTTGGCAGCTCATCCATCGACATCCTCTTTGCAGCCTGGGCGGCAAAAGAGGACTTTCTCAAGCTGAGAAACGCATTGAATATGGGCATCAAGGAGCGCTTTGACCAGGAGGGTATTGAGATACCCTTCCCGCATGTCTCTGTTTATGCCGGATCGGCAACAGACCCTCTTCCTCTGGATGTAAGGATGAAAACCATCCGGCAGGATGAAAAAAACAAACAGGACGATTGAAGCAGTCAGCTTGAATGAGAACCGGAATGACGATAAATCCAGTCAGCTTGCACAGTCCGGGCAGGACGACAAGGAGCATAATTGGATATGAACCGGCAGGATCTTCAAAAAAGAACAACCGGTTTGCATTGTCTGATCCGCTTGCATTGTATCATCCATCGCTTTTGGCTTTTTGCAGCATATCATCAAGCAGATGGTTGATGCCGAGAACCTTCTCGACATTCAGTACAAAAGCGATTCCTTTTCCCGGTTTGTCCAACTCCCCGGTCTTTACAATGGCTTCCAGTACACGGTCGGTGATTTTCTCCGGTACCAGTGTCAGCACGATTTCCTTTTCGGGTTCAATTTGAAAGGACAACAATTTGGCATATTCGTGAACACCGGTGCCGCGTCCGGTCATAATGGTGCCCCCGGCCGCTCCGGCTTTGCGCGAAGCCTCGATAATCTCTTCGCAGAAACCCTTGTTGACGATGGTGATAATAAGCTCAAATTGTGCAGTGGCATCCATGGATTTCAAAGGTTGGTCTACTGGTTTGTTTTTTTGATTTTGCAAATGAACAGCCCCGGTAAAACGGGTGATGTCAAGAATCATGGCGATACCATTGCGCGGTTTGCCCATTTTTACAGATTTGCTAATGATATCAAGGACTTCCTCGGCGTGTTGATCCGATACAACGGTCAGTATGATATCTCTCTCAGGCTCCATGGGTATTCCCCAGAAGGTCTTGCATCGTTCTACGCAGACTCCCTGACCATGGATGATGGTTGCTCCCTCTGCCCGTTTTCTTTTCGAAGCCTTAACAACCAACCCGGTTTTATCCCGGTTGACAATACTGATTATAAGTTTCTGACAGTTTTTCAGCTGTTCAATCATCGCGACGCTCCTTCCAGGAATATAAGAGTCCTAACGTAAGAACGGAAATAATCGGTGCCAGTGCAACCAGGGCGATCATGCCGAAACTGTCAATCATCGGATCTCGTCCCGGGATCACCTCACCAACACCCAGTGCTATCGCCATTATAAACGTAACGGTCATCGGTCCTGTTGCTACACCACCGGCATCAAAAGCAACCGAAGTGAACGTTTCAGAGGTGAAATACATCATCACAATGGCAATGAGATACCCGGGCATGACAAGCCAGACAATGGGTATGCCAATCAGCAGCCGCAGCATGGCCAGTGCAATGGACAGGCCGACTCCGATACATAAGGTGTACAGTAAAACTTTTTTCGGAATATATCCGCCTGAGACCTTGTCCACTTCATGGTTGAGAATCCGGATAGCGGGCTCGGCAACTGTTGCAACAAAACCAAGAAGGAAGCCGACCGGTATCAGCAGCCAGCGATAACTTCCGGCGCCGAGTACTTCTCCCATCATCTTGCCGGCCGGTTCGAAACCGACATGTACTCCCTGAAGAAAAAGGGTGAGCCCGATAAAGGCCAGAAAGACCCCTTTGATGATATTATAGACTTTCCTCCATGGAAGCCTCAGAAAAACGATCTGGCTGATTAGAAAAAACAGGATCAGCGGGACCAGGGCAAAAAATACTTCTACTATGACATGGGTTATGCCATTAAAAACGGACAACTCGCTCAGAATCGATTTGCTGTATGAAAGGAAGTCAGACATTGAATGAATTATGTAAGCAGACCTAACCAAACAGAATCCCCAGGATAAGCACAGCCAGGACCGGTCCGATGGAAGCCAGCGCTACCAGGCCGAAACCACTGTCTCCCGTTTTACGTCCTCCCAGTACTGCAGCTACACCGATGCCGTAAGCCAGTATGAACGGAACAGCCAGCGGACCCGTAGTGACCCCACCCGCATCCAGTGAGATCGAAATGAACTGGTCGGGTACAAAAAACGACAGGAGGAATATCAGCAGGTACCCACCAGTAAGAAGATATCGGATGGGTACATCCAGGATAATCTTCAATATGGCCAATCCGACAAATATGGAGAGCCCCAGTGCTACGGTGTAGATGAGCAGGTGCCGGTTGATCTCACCGTCAGAGACCGAATCAACATAATTGGCAAGTACACGGACATCCGGCTCGGCAACTGTTACAACAAAACCCAGAAAGACACTGATGAGTACAATCAGCCAGACCTTGCCCATGCGGGGCAAGGCCGACCCGATCATCTCCCCAACCGGCAGCAGACCGATATGCACTCCCAGCAAAAAGAAGATAAGTCCGGCCGATACCATCACAACACCTACGAGAAATTGAAGGAAATCGGCGACAGGAAGCCAGATAATAGTAAACTGCAATGCCAGTACTACCAGAGTAACCGGGAGTATGGCAAGTACAACTTCCGTAATGGTTTCTCGAACGTTTTGCATGTCTCAGTTAATCATGTCTTGGTTAATAAAGACAAACACGTTCATTGCCGTAAATAATTTCAACTCATTTTAAAATAGCGTTTTTTTTGGGCCAGATAGGGC
>SLHZ01000005.1 GCA_007135895.1 Balneolales bacterium
ACCTTGCCAAGGTCGGGGTCGCGGGTTCGAGTCCCGTTTCTCGCTCAGCCCATAAAGCACAAAAAACCCGTCTTACAGCACTGTTTGACGGGTTTTTTTATGCCCTGGAGACACTTTTTCAGTGATATCCCGCAAGCCCGAAAAAGGCCTAAAAAGGAGCAAAAAGTTTATTTGGGGTCCAAATGGGGTCCAACAGGGTGTATAAATGGGGGCCAGCATGGGTATAAATAGGGTATAAATGAGGTCCAGCAGAGGTACAACATGGGTACAACTTTTGATCTTCCCTGAAAACAAAATTTTTTAAATTACTGCTATAACAGCAATAATCTCTGTACTTAGAAAGTTTTCCAATAAATTATTGGCATAACAAAAAACCAGTAAAAACCTGAGTTCAAATAATAAGTGCAACACAGCAAATTTTACTGTAATGGTAGCATGAAAAAACTATCTGATATCATAAAACGTCATCGAAATAAGAGCGGTTTAACGCAGAAAGAGCTGGCGGATGTTGCCGGTGTCGGGAAAACCGTGATTTTTGACCTGGAACACGGAAAAGAATCGGTTCGGTTGAATACCGTTCTCAAAGTCCTGGACGCTTTAAATATCAAAATCGAATTCAAAAGCCCATTGGAGGAATAACCGATGCGCATTGCCAGGGTATATCTGCACAATACATTTGCCGGTATCCTCAAGGAAACTGAACTCCACAGGAAGTATGTATTTGAATACAATGCCGGGTATGAAGGACCTGTTGTATCTGTGACACTGCCGAAAGGCAAGGTGCACAAATTCGAAAAATTTCCCCCTTTTTTTGAAGGACTATTACCCGAGGGAGAAAATCTCGAAGAGTTGTTGAGATCCCGTAAAATCGACCGAGGCGACTTATTCGGACAGCTTCTCGCTGTGGGGCAAGACACCGTTGGCGCGGCTTCCATCCTTCCGGAAGAAAATGAATAGATGTCCGGTAACATATCAGCAAATTTCGAAAGGCACCTACAGCAAACGCGGGTTGCAATTATTGAATCCGGGATTGCATGACCTGAAACCGTTTCCATATACCAGAAGCGAACAGTTGATGGAAGCCAGGAAACGAATGAGCAAAATGTCCATTCAGGGGGTCCAGCCGAAAATGAGTGCCCGGCTCAGTATCAAAGAATCATGCTTCATACCGGTGAGCCGCGGTGGTATTTTTTTATTGAAACCGGAAGTATTGCATTATCCGGAAATACCTCAAAATGAAGATCTTACAATGAAGCTTGCCAAAAGCTGCGGAATAGATGTCCCGCTGCACGGGCTTATCTATGCGAAAGACCGGTCCATGCTCTACTTCATCCGAAGGTTTGACAGAAAGGGAAAAACCGGGAAGGTCCATACCGAAGATTTTGCTCAAATTTCTGGTAAAGACCGGGATACCAAATACGACTATTCCATGGAAAGAACAGCCCGGCTGATTGATGAATTTTGCACTTTTCCGGCTGTGGAAAAAATCAAGTTATTCCGGCGCACGCTATTCAGCTTCCTGGTTGGCAATGAAGATATGCATTTGAAAAACTTCTCGATCATCCACGAAGATGGGCGTATTTCGTTATCGCCGGCGTATGACCTGGTCAATACCTGGATTGCCCTGCCAGAGGCACGCGAAGAGCTGGCACTTCCACTGAAAGGAAAGAAATCCGGTTTTACCTTCCAACATCTGGTCGGGTATTATGGTAAAGAGTGTCTGAAAATCACCACTAAAGTTTGCGATCAGGTGTTGTACGATCTGCAACAGGCAGCTGAGAAAAGCTGGCCCGATATCATCCAGTCATCCTTTCTCTCACCATCGATGAAAGAGAAGTACGCCGATCTGGTTCTGTCGCGGTATCAGCGACTCTTTGGCTGATCTAGTGGAAACCGGACACTCACCTCAAGACCTGCCTCTCTGTTTGGAAAGTCAATGCGACCCTGAAGCTGACCTGCCAGACCATGTATGATGGTGTAACCGAACGTTTCCGGATTCCGGAGCCGTTCAATATCTTCAACCCCTTTTCCATCATCCCGGACCGAGAGCTCACATCCGTCGTTGTTTTGAAAAAAACCGACCGTAATACGGCCCCTTTTCAGGCTGTTGTATGCATGCTTGTAGGCATTAAGGATCAACTCATTGGCCAGAAGGCTCAGTGGAATGCACCTGCTCATCTCCACCATGGTTTCATCGGCAGAAACATCCAGGGAAATCTGATACCCTTTAGGCCGGTAGATGGTCTCCAGATTTGAAGTGAGACGTCGAAGGAGCTTTCCAAAATGAACGGAAGCATAACTCTGGTTTTCATACACCATTTCATGGACCAGCGCCATGGATTTGATCCGGTTCTGGATCTCTTCAATCAGGGATTCCGGATCCTTTTGGCCAATATCAAATTCACTCTGCAGTGAAAGCAACCCCGAAATAACCGCAAGGTTGTTCTTGATCCGGTGATGTATTTCCGACAGCAGTATGTTTTTTTCCCTCAGCGCCCGGGATATCCGAAGCTCGTTTCCTCTGCGAGCCATTACACTGGTAATGATTTGCGCAAAAACCTTGAGCAGATTGATCTCGGTTTCGGAAAAAACCCTCTCCTGCCTGACCATGTCAAAACCTGCAAATCCGATGGTGTTTTCCTCATGAAGCAACGGCACAACAAGAAGTGACCGGATATCCTGCCCCTCAAGGTGAGTCCGAAGCTCTTCGTATTGTTCCGGGATATCACTAACTCGCGGAATATGCCACGTCTCCCGGCCACTATACTCTTTCAGATCTGAATAGATCTTATAGGGTACACTTTGCAAATGATCAAGCTGTTTGTGGATGCCTTCTGCACACCACTCGTGCGTGTTGGTCATGGTCTGCTCGGATGGGTCATACTCAAACAGGTAGACCCGGTCAACTTCTGCAAATTGTCCGATCGACTCAATGGTATTGAAAAGGACCGAATCGATATTTTTCAACGGAGCATTGATGAGTCCGGTAGCCACTCGTGTCAACAAGCCTTGCAGTTCTTGCTCTCTTCTTAAAATTTCTTCGTTCTTCTTCTGCTTCGTGATATCCTGAACGATACCTACCGATTTCAAAGGATTTCCCTGCTCGTCAAACTCTGTTTCACAATACTCGATTACCCACTTTACCATGCCGCTTTTCATCAGCAGGCGATGATTGATTTTATATGGTTTTTTGTCCGAAAGTGATTTTCTCCATGCTTTGTCTACAAGTTCAGTGTCTTCCGGATGTATGATATCAAGAAACCCCTTGTAGGTGGGTGTAAACCGGCTGGAGCAGATCTCAAATATGTCATAAATCGTGTCGGACCATTTCAATTCATCCATCTTGTGGTCATATTCCCAGCGACCCAGTTTTGCCATGCGAAAAGCCTCCTTTTCAATCGATGGCACTCCGTTATTCATTTTATTCTTTTCATCATTTTTATCACTCCTTGATTTTTACAAGACAATCCATACCATTGATTTTACAAGACAATCCTACCCCCTTGATTTTTACAAGGCAATCCATACCCGTTATTCCAGTACTGGTGCCGGAAGATTGTCACCGGAATCGTACACCTCGTACACCTCGTACACCTCGTGCATTTGAAGTGTGATTCTTCCATCATTCACCTAAAATACCGAACTACCGTCCCGGAATCAGAAAACCACTCCGAATACGGCACCAATTAGCAGGTAAAGGAGTCCGGTAATGATGAATATCATGGCGATATTGAAGACAAAACCGGCCCGGGCCATCTGTGGTATGGTGACCAGCCCGCTGCCATAGACAATGGCATTCGGGGGAGTGGCCACAGGCAGCATGAAAGCACAGCTGGCTCCAATAGCCGCCGGTATGACCAGCAGCAGCGGGTCCTGACCCATCGCAATGGCCACCGATGCCAGTATGGGTAAAAAAGCGGCCGCCGTTGCCGTGTTGCTCGTCACCTCCGTCAGGAAAATGATAACAGCCAATGACGTGATCAACAGAAAGATAATGGGTATCCAGTCCAGGCCGCTCAAAAGGGTCCCCATCCAGCTGGCAAGTCCGGTTCGCGTAATGGCCGCCGCAAGACTGAGACCGCCGCCAAAAAGGATCAATACCTCAAACGGCAGTTTCTTGGCATCTTCCCAACTCAATACGAAGGTACCCCTTCTCACATTGTCAGGGATCAGAAACATGAGGATGGCTCCGAATA
>SLHZ01000166.1 GCA_007135895.1 Balneolales bacterium
GATGCCGAGTTGATTACCGCCGCCCGCCCCGAGGTCATTTTTATGACGTTTACTACCAGGGCACAGGCCGATCGACTTCAGAAACGCACCGGCATACCGGTGGTGGCCTTACAGTATGGAGATTTTTCCGGTCAAAGAAAGATCCTGTATCAGTCCATGGAGTTAATGGCATCCATCCTTGGCAAAGAAGAACGGGCCGCTGCGCTCATCACGTACATCGAAGATTCGATCCGGGAGCTGGAGCAACGAACCCGGGAGATTACTCACTCGCACGCCCCTCGTGTTTACATTGGCGGTGTTTCCTACCGCGGTGCCCGCGGAATCACTTCGACCGAGCCTCATTATCCGCCGTTCGCTTTTGTGAACGCGGAAAATGTGGCCGCCCAGATACATCCAAAAACCATTAATCCCATACAGGGCACCTATATCGACAAAGAACAGCTTATCCTCTGGAATCCGGAAACGCTGTTTGTTGATCTTTTCAGCCAGCACCTGGTCCGACCGGACCTTCAACCGGGATCTCCGTTATCCGGCACCCTGTCAGCGCTCCAAAAGGGAGAGGTCTACGGTCTGCTCTCCTACAACAACTACGCCACGAACTACGAAACCCTGCTGGTCAATGCCTGGTACGTGGGAAAAGTATTGTACCCGGAAGCATTTGAGGAGATCCGGATCCCGGAAAAAGCCGATGAAATCTTTGAGACTTTTCTGGGGAATCCTGTTTATCATCAGGTTGCCGCTTCGGAACACGGCGGATTCAGAAAACTTGCGGCGCCCATGCCATAACCCCTTGCCAAAACTCCCTGCCATGATCCCTTGCCAAAACTCCCTGCCATAAACCCTTGCCATGACCCCCTGCATGATGCCTTGACATAATTCCCTTCCATGACCGATTCCACGACCCATAGCAAAGACCGTAAACTGATGGAACGATACCGTTCCCATGTACGGAGGCGTGTCCTGTTTTTACTTGCTATGGTGGCCGGTTTGATACTGGTTCTTTTGCTGGCGCTGGTCACCGGATCGGCAGGAATCGGGGTCAGGGAGATCCTGGATGTGATGGCCGGCGGTTCGGATGATGTCACCTCGCGTATCGTACTTCAAATCCGGTTGCCCCGGGCGGTGGCCGCTATTCTGGCCGGTCTCGCCCTGGCATCATCCGGTGCGGTGATGCAAAGTATCCTCCGAAACCCGCTAGCGTCTCCATTTACCCTCGGGATATCAGGAGCCGCGGCCTTTGGAGCGGCTTTTGCCATTGTGTTCTTTGGTGCGGGAAGCCTCTTTGACGGGACCAGTGATTTCTATCGTATGATGGACCGATATATCGTTATGGGATCCGCCTTTATTTGGAGCATGGTTGGAACGTTTCTCATTCTGGCGATCGCTCGGTACCGGGGTGTTACTCCGGAAGTCATGATCCTCTCCGGCATCGCGATCGGTTCGCTATTCAGCGCCGGCGTTTCTGCCATGCAATACCTGGCAACGGAAATCGAGCTGGCCTCCATCGTCTTCTGGATGTTTGGCGATTTGGGCCGCGCCGGCTGGGAAGATACCGCCATACTTTCTGTAGTGCTGAGCCCCATACTTCTGTATTTCATCATGATGTCATGGAATTTCAAATCCCTTCAGTCAGGGGATGAGTTTGCGGTCAGCCTCGGTGTCAACCCGTTCCGAATTCGACTGGGTGGTATGCTGGCGGCCTCTCTTGCCACGGCCGTTGTTGTCAGTTTTTTCGGGATTATCGCTTTTGTAGGTCTCGTGGTGCCCCATATCGTTCGACGAATTATCGGTGACGACGAAATATTCGTGATCCCAGCCTCCGCTCTATTCGGCGCCCTGTTTCTGCTTCTGTCCGATACCGTCGCCCGAACCCTTTTCTCTCCGGTCATTCTTCCTGTCGGCATCCTCACCTCCTTTATCGGAGCCCCGCTTTTCTTATATTTGCTGTTGCGGGTCACGGCCAAAAGCTACTGGCAGTAATCGGGCGGACGAAAAGATCGTGGACACAAGGAAAACACTATAATATTTGTTATATAAATGATATTAATTGTTTATACCCGAATGATTTGAGAATATCCTTCCAACATATCTCATTTCGTTATGACCGTGCACTGGTCCTGAAAAAGATCACCGCAGATATTGAGCAAGGTGAACTTGTTGCCCTCGTTGGTCCAAACGGGTCCGGAAAAAGTACCCTGATCAAGTGCGTCAACGGCATTCTCAAACTGCAAGAAGGCCGGATCCTGCTCAATGGACAGGACATTCGTCTTTACCGTCCGGTCGACCTGGCCCGAAACATGGCCTATGTGCCGCAATCGGAACCCCTGGGCGGGAGCATGCCGGTTTTTGACACGGTACTCATGGGCCGAAAACCATATATACAGTGGAAACCAGCAAGTAATGATATCGAAAATACGGCACGGGTCCTTTCGCGGCTTGAGCTTGATGAGGTTGCCATGCGGCCCGTACGGACATTGAGTGGCGGGCAGCAGCAAAGGGTGTTTATCGCCCGTGCGTTGAACCAGAATCCGCGGGTCCTTTTGCTGGACGAACCCACGGCGAATCTCGATCTTCGTTATCAAATGGAGGTCATGGATGTGTTGCGATCCCTGACCCTGGAAGGTATCACCGTAATCATCGCCATGCACGATATCAACTTGGCATCTGCTTTTGCCAGTCGTATATTGATGCTCAAAGAAGGCACTCTCTTCGCAGATGGAGGCAAAGAGATTGTGACGGCACAAAATGTCCAAAAGCTGTTTGGGGTCAAACTACAAGTCCTGCGCAACAACGGAAATGCGTTTATCCTTCCCGCTTCAAACGCATAATTCTGAACAGTCAATTCATCCAGATCCACATAGCCCATGAAATCGGCCCAGAGCAACCCTGACAAAATAACTCCTGACGAAACCGGAGTAGAAGAAGCGGCTCATTTGCCCGTCCGGTGGTCCCGGTTTCTGCGGGATGTATTTATCTGCTCGCTGGGTGCATATGGCGGCCCGGAGGCTCATATGGGGGTTTTCATGGATCAGATGGTGGTCAAGCGAAAATATCTTAGCGAAGCCGATCTGATTGAGCTTATTGCGCTGTGTAGTATCCTGCCGGGCCCTACTTCGACGCAAACCATAGTCGCTATCGGGCACAAGAAAGGCGGCCCCTGGCTGGCGTTGCTAACCATGCTCGTCTGGGCTCTGCCCGTTCTGGTCGCCATGACGCTCTTGTCGTTTCTTTACCAGATTCTTGCCATGCGCGAAATATCGGGAGAGGTGCTGCGCTATATCGGACCCATGGCGGTTGGCTTTATTCTGCTTGCGGCCTGGAGGATCGGCCGTAAAGTGGCCAATGACATTCAAACCGGCATGTTGCTCCTCTTTGGCGCGGTTACCATCTACTTCTTCCGTGATCCCTGGGTTTTTCCGCTGGTTCTGGTCGTCGGGGGACTTGTCAGTATTCTTCTATCCGGGGAAACCGGTCTCTGGAACCGTGTGGACTTACGGCCACCCTGGCACTATCTGACGGCTTTTGCGGTGGTTACCATAGGAGGTATCGTATTGGCCACTACCACCTCTTTTAAACTGGCCATTCTTTTCGAAAGCTTTTACCGCTATGGCTATCTGGTTTTCGGGGGCGGTCAGGTACTGGTTCCTCTGATGTACACGGAGCTGGTGGAAATACGGGAATTCATGACCGGCGAAGAGTTTCTGACCGGCTATGGCCTGGTTCAGGGCCTGCCGGGCCCGATGTTCAGCTTCGCCGCCTATGCGGGCGGCATGGCATCCCGGGACGGAACGGTCATCTACCAGATCACAGGCGCGGTTATCGGGGGTATTGGTATTTTTCTGCCGGGGCTGCTGCTGATTTACTTTGTATATCCGGTATGGGAGAACCTCAAAAAAATAAAAGCGATCAAAATATCCCTTCGCGGCATCAATGCCGTGGCGGGCGGATTGATTACCGTTGCCGCCGTGATCCTCATGCAGAAAAGCGGCCTGCAGCTTGACAATCTTTTAGTCATCACACTTTCTGTCATCCTGCTGGCGACAGGCAAAATGCCTGCCCCCCTGATTGTTCTGGCGGCCATTGCAGCCGGTTTTATACTTTGATGGAAAAAAACAATGAACTTTTCAATCAACAATGTTTTATTAATCAATGAATGAATGAATGAATGAATGAATGAATGAATGAATGAATGA
>SLHZ01000226.1 GCA_007135895.1 Balneolales bacterium
ACAACCACAGCAGTTCCACAGCCACAACGCATGCCGACCAGATCAGCGGATTCAGCGTCCGATGCCTGAGGAATGTTGTAGCTGAACTGCCGGAAGTGGGCACGGTCCACGATCCGTCCCATATCCGGGCTACCCATGCCACTTCGGGAGGTATTGTGACCAACGATGGCGGCGCTCCGGTCACCGCACGCGGTGTAGTCTGGTCGCAGAGTGTGACTCCGACGCTGGAAAACAACGAGGGCAAGACCATCGACGGAACCGGGACCGGTCCATTCACCAGCAGGATGCTCGGACTTCAGCCGGCCACCACTTACCATGTGAGGGCTTATGCCACCAATATTGAAGGAACCCGTTACAGTGAAGCGGCCACCTTCACTACTCGCAGCAGCGTCGAAACCGCTGCTGTCACGCCTGGTGGATCGGGCACCGAGCAGGACCCGCACCTGGTATCCACCCTTAACCATCTGGTCTGGATTGCTGAAAATCCCGCCGTCTGGGACCGGCACTACCGGCAAACGGCCGACATCGATGCATCGGCCACATCCGACTGGCCCAACGGAAGGGGCTGGAAGCGAATCGGCACGGGGACATTAAGTGGTTTCACGGGTGTCTATGATGGTGGAGGCCATCTCATCGACGCTCTTTATATTAACGCCGATGAAACCGGTCAGGGCCTTTTTGGATATATCACAAATGGCGCCGTTGTGAAAAACCTGGGAATAACGAACGCGGACATCCACGGGGGCGAGTGGTATGTGGGGGCCTTAGTCGGTTACAGTGAGTCCTCCACCATCGATGCCTGTTTCTCCACGGGTACGGTGAGAGGGACCGACACCAATGTGGGAGGACTCGTAGGGCGTCTTCATTACCGGGACGAGCAGGGCTCGGTCTTGTCCAATTCCTACAGCACGTGCGATGTGTCCGGTGTGGATCGTGTGGGCGGTCTGGTCGGAGTGAACGCTCCGGGATCGGTTATCCGCCACGCCTACAGCACGGGACAGGTCACGGGTCAGGGAACTTATGTGAATCCGCTCACCGGGCGGGATTTCATGTCCACCCAAGTCCCGGTAAGCAACTACTGGAACCTGGAAACCGCCGGGCTGGATTTCGATACCCATGCCAGCGGCAAGACAACACATCAGATGCAGCTTTTCAGCTCCTTTTTATGGTGGGATTTCAAAGGCGAGGAACGTAACGGTACCCGGGGTGTATGGAATATCGGTAACGGAAGAAACAACGGACTTCCGTATCTCTCCTGGCAATACCCCGACGATCCCGGAATCACGGCGGAATTTGATGGCGGGACAGGCACCGAAAACGATCCCTTCCTCATCGGAAGCGCCGAACAACTGGCATTGATCAACTTCCAGTTTCTGAGCAGCCATGACTCCGATCCCGAAACCTGGTATTTCAGGCTAATCAGTGATATCGATCTTTATGCCGCTCCGTTTAATGAGGGAGAAGGATGGGTTCCGATCGGCACGAGCCAGGTCTCGCATTTCATTCCACTTGACCGCGCCAAGTACTTCCATGGTGTTTTTGACGGAAACGGCCATGTGGTTAAGGGGGTATTCATACACCGACTCTGCTCCTATCAGGGCCTGTTCGGCTCCGTGCATGAGTCGGAAATAAGGGATCTGGGCGTCCGTCATATCGATATCACGGGAGGTACTCGCTATATCGGAGGACTGGCCGGACAACTGTCACAATCCAGCGTCGATAACTGCTATACAACAGGAAGAGTGCAGGGTGTCGGCGAACTCTTTTTCGCTCCAACGGCGAGTTACTCCGGAGGTCTGGTCGGTAATCTCATCGATCAGTCCGTCATTTCCGGCAGTTACAGCAAGGTTGATGTCAGTGGCTATTCGAACGTGGGCGGACTGGTGGGCAATCTGATCGCCTCGTCTGTATCACAAAGTTTCAGCACGGGATCGGTTACCAGCCTGGGGATGTCTGGTGGCCTCGCCGGCACCCTTACGGAAGGAGCGAGTATCACCAACTCCTACAGCCACGGAGACGTGATTATCCGGGAGGCGGATTCTGAAGCGTCTATCGGTGGATTTGCGGGCGGTGTTTTTGAAAGCCGCGTCACTAACAGCTACGCCACCGGCAAAATCATGACCTTGCGCGGTGCGACTCCCGGTAACAAGGGATTTTCCGGGAACATCGACACCGACGGTGCCTTCCACATGTCCGGCAATTACTGGGATACCGAGAGTTCCGGGCAGGCTAACAGCAACCCCGGCGATGGCGCCACGGGTATGGACACCGGTGAAATGACCTTCCCTTATGCCGATGAGGCCTTTTCCGGATGGGATTTCGAAGATATCTGGGCCGCGGACGATGATCACGAAGGCAACATGGGTTACCCTTATCTCCGGCAGACAATACCGGTCGGCGCGGAATCCGAAGACCTTATTCCGGGTGGTGAGTCTCCAATGGAGATTACGCTGCTCCGGAACTACCCGAATCCGTTCAACCCTGCCACCCGCATCGAGTTCAACCTGCCCGAAGCCGCTGAAGTGCGCCTTGAAATATTTAATGTGACGGGACAGCGGGTGGTGGTGCTGATTGACGAGCAGCGTCAGGCCGGCCGCCATCAGGTAGTCTTTGATGCTACCGGACTGGCAAGCGGTGTGTACATAAGCCGGTTGCAGATCTTTCCGGAGACTGGTAGCCATATCGGTTCCGGTGATGGTACCGGGACAACGATCCGTGGCCGTGCAGGCGACGTTTATACCCGTGTCATGACACTGATTAAATAGCGAAAGCTGAAATATTTGATCTGAGGCTGATCTTCTCCAACCTGAAATAATCCGCCATTCAGGTTGGGGATCAACCGGAGTAATCTATGCGGCTATGAAAATTTCTATGCGGCTATGGTAATTTCAGTGCGGCTATGAAAATTTCAGTAAATATTGGCCGCCCATAATCCCGAGCCAGATTCCGCCAATGCCTAAAAAAAGATGCAGGCCGATATAAAGCAGTGCATTGCCTATGGATTCCCTGTAGATTTCGAGCACCTCCAGTCCAAACGCGGAATAGGTTGTAAATCCCCCCAGAAAGCCGACCAGCACAAGTAGTTTGAGTCCGGAAGCCATCAACTGTTTTGCTTCCATCCATTCTATCAGGATACCAATTGCAATGCATCCCAGTATGTTGACGATCAATGTGCCGGTTAATAAATACGACCGTCCAAATATGAGCGGGGTTAAAAGGCTGAAAGCATAGCGTACGGCTGACCCGATGGCGCCCCCCAGGGCGACGAGAAAAAATTCACGCATTGAAAACTCCTGTGATCATTGCCATATCAGATTATTGAGCAGGAGTCATCGGCCAGAGGCGGTTAAGGGCGAACTCCATCGCCAACAGGCTTGCAATATACAAAAAAAACGGATCGTCACCTCAGCAATGAGTAATTCCATTTCGCCTTTTCCGCATCGTAGAAGAGCCAGGCTTTATTTTCTTCTTCAATGACATGCTTTTGGATGATCGCGTAACTACCGGGCAGCACGTATACATTTTCAAAGCCCAGCGAAGCCAGCATCATGAAGGCCAATGCCGATTTTTCCTCTGAATCCGAATAGAGGACGATATCTTTTTGACGGTGCCGGCGCATCTTCCTGAGCGACTCCCGTTCGAAAAGCTGACCGGCAGGAATGTTGACCGCATTTTCCAGATGACCTTCCCCATAGGTGTCTCGGTCACGCAAATCGATGAGCAGCATCTCCGGATAGCCTGTAGCGATCCTTTGCAGGTAGTCGTGATACCTCAGGAGATAGTCCTTCCCAATGACCATCTCCTGCAGACTTTTGTTGTCTTTCTCATAACCCCTGGCGACATTGATGGAAATCGAATAGAGAATGCCTCCCAGAAGGATCAGAAACAGTGGCAGTGAGGCATATAAAAGCTGGTTTTTGTTCCTTTCGATGTGATTATCGGACATATCAGCATCCTCCTTCTACAGGTGCGAAACTAGCGGTGTCAATTTCAGGAACGCGGGCGTCACCCGGGACGCGCCTCAGGATTTCCCCATCCCGGAAAAAACTTCTGGCGTAATTCAGGAACCGCATATTGTCTGTGCCCAACCGTACGGCTTCATCGCCTTCGGGTAGATCACCAAAGATAAAATAGAAAAACCGGTTCAGGCCACCCTGCAAGACATGGAAATCACCGAGGCCGGCTCTTTCTG
>SLHZ01000294.1 GCA_007135895.1 Balneolales bacterium
AGGCAAGAATCAGACAGAAAATGACAATGGTTTTGATCTCCTGGTAATCGATTTTGCCCAGTTTGTTGTACTCTTCCTCCAGACGCTGCATTCCTCCTTTGATCTGCGGAACCCGTTCTTCGGGTTTCAGCGGGAAGAAAACCTTCATAGCCATCACATAGCCGATGAACATCATCCCTACCATGGTCGGGAACATGGCGATCATCCAGTCGGCAAAATAGACGTTGCCCTCGATGGCCCCGCTGATGAGAGCAGCAGCCAGCAGGTTGGCACCCGAACCGGTTACAAAGGCGCCGGCACCCAGATTGATGCACAGCAGGTTCTGCAGAACAATGCTTCGCCCGAAGTTGTTCTTCTTGTCTCCGCCACCGGCGCCGTAAACCGCAGCGATCACCATGAAGATCGGAAGCAGGATGGCAGCCTTGGCCGTGGTCGCCGATATGAAGGCAGAGAGCAGGGTATTGATGGCGATGAAGCTGATAAAAATGGAACCGGCACTTTTTCCAAACCGAAGGATGAACCATAATGCAAAACGCTTGGCCACGCCCGTGGCCACCAGCATGCTGGCCAGAACGAAGGACATGATATTGAGCCACATCACCGGGTGCCCCAGCTGGGCATAGGCCACACGCTCCGGCAAGACACCGGTCAGGACCAGCGAAATGATCAGCAGCAGAGACACCTGGTAGTTCGGTATGGCGGCAGTCAGCCAGAGAATGATGGCCGCAAGGAAGATGGCCAGCATGAAATGGTTGTTCTTGATAAAGCGCTCCACACCGATTTCTTCCATGACTTCAGCAGCCTGTCCGGACTGCATCGTGGCGGGATCGATATTATGCAGATAGGGGATCTCCAAAATGAATGCAAACAGGATGAAGGTGATTACGGCTATCGGTGCCCCGAGAGTCGCCATCCATGCTTCAATTTTGGTCTTCTTACGGTCCGGCAGCTTGTCCATGGTATAGTTATGCATGTCCAGCGGATCGTAGGAATTGCCATTCTCGTCTTCAGCCAGGTGCTGCTCGTTCTGCCTTTTTTCTTCACTCATGTCATCGAAAAATTTTGCCTGGCGTTATAAACAATGCCATGGCCATCTCAATTATCTCTTCGGGTACCGGGCGGCACATCGCCCGTTTAACTTACCCCTTTGCAATGGTTTGAGGTTATATACCTGTTCGGTTTACCTCTTCGTTTGTTTCGGGTAGCATCAGTGCTCTGAACCATATCCGTGTTCTGATGGATATTGCCGGATATCAGTCCGATACTTAAGCACTTTTATTGCTACCACCTGGTATAGGGTGTCTTCATAAGCATGGAGTTGTAGTATTTGACCTGACCGGTCACCTCTTCTCCAAGCCATTCGGGTTTTTCAAACTCCTGGTCGGCGGAATCAAGTTCTACCTCAGCCACGATCAGGCCTTCGTTTTCACCGTGGAATTCATCCACTTCCCAGGTCATTCCGCCATATTCAACCAGGAAGCGTGTCTTGTCAATCACGCCCGGTTCACAGATCCGGAGCAATTCTTCCACTTCCTGTACCGGTATGTTTTTTTCCCATTCGTAGCGGCTGGCACCGGATTCGTCACCGATGCCCTTTATGGTGATGAACCCCTTATCGCCTTTCACACGCACGCGCACTGTGCGTTCCGGCACCGAAGAAAGGTAGCCCTGGGTAATTCGTGTCTGTTTAACGGCGGATGATTTAAAATCACCCTCTACGAGGAATTTTCGTTCAATTTCCTGAGCCATAATGGTTATCTGTGAATCTGGTTTTGTTTTATGTATGGTTCGTCGGACCGGCGGGTCGGAACATTCCGGCCGGGGTATACACAAGCCGGATCATACTTTGGCCACGTCACCCGCCGGCAGGATCCTTCTCCGGCCGGAGCGCCGACCGGTTTATTCGTTGGCCAGCGGCTTGTCGATCATTCCGATGACGCGCTTGATGGCCTGCAGGTAATTAATATTTTCAACTCCCTCCAGGCCCACATCGGCAAGTGTTTTTTTGATATCATCAATTTCGGTGGACTCGGAGTTGATGGTGACCACCTGTGCGCCATTTATCAGGACATATCCGAATTCACAGATGGTATCATTAACCATGTAACCGAAGCGTTGCTTATGCACCCTGACGGCCTGCAGCTCGGGGTGACGGCGAACCAATGCCAGAAATTCATCCAGCGCATATTCATCCTGGTCGAGTTGATCCATTTCTACCTGGAACGCGGGGATCACCTCCTTTTCCAGCACTTCGCGCTTCATGGGGAACTCCCCCTTCATCAGCGGATTCCACTGTTCAAGCCCGTCGACCGTCTGGACATAGGTTTTAATATCCATCTTGCCGTCCCGGATCTTGGTGTTGTTGATGTCATTGGTGCGTGAGAGGATGTAGATTTCATCCGACTCCCGCTCCCAAACTTTCTCGGGCACCGGAACCGACAAACGGGACATGCGATAGTGCGCTTCATCAAAATCCTGACCGAATGTCCGGAATTCAAATCGTGGCCTGGAGGCTTCTCCAATGGTGAGGTTGCTCTTGCTCATGAATTCAGATTATCTATGGGTTGATGGTTGATTATCGAAACGTTGCAGGTTTTTCGTTAAAACAGGACAGCATTTCACTCAGAAATACAAGTGGCTCAATAAAGAACCACGGGGCATTCTGCGAGAAACGTAAAAGTATTTAACAAAGAGCATGCCAAGACAAAAAAACGCCATTATTCGCGCCCAGAGAGCATGTAATAGGGCTTTTTACCCGCTATTTCCAGTAAATGGAGGTGAGATCTCATCACTTGTGGCGAAAAAAAGCCGATAAACTGGCGTAATCTCACCACTTTTTGTATTTTTCCATACGGTAAAGCCGTTTTCTGGCCATCCGGCCACCACAAACTGGAGCGAATTCCAAAAGGAACGCTTTTTGTAATCGGTAATCCTCATACTGTCAGCAAATTGGAAATAGCTCAATACAAAAAAGAGTATAAAACGGGAAAGTGGCCATAACGAGACAGAGTCCACAATGAGAATGAGCTCCAGTCAAGCAACTAACCATGGTAAATACTTTCAGCTCTTTTTACTGTAATCAAATTGTTAAGAAAGTTTCCGTTGATTGAAAAGTCCTGTTACAGATGAAATGTCCATGACTGTTGACTTGTCACACAGGCACATGATTAAAAACGTCATGGACACTCCATCTGACCTTATGATTTTATGTTATTGAACAGATGAAATGTCCATGACCGCAGTCCAGTCACACAGGAGCATGATTATATTCGTCATGGACATTACATGTGACCTCAGAAATCTATAATTATAAACACATGAAAAAGTATATCATACCAGCCGGAATCGTGCTGCTGGTGCTGCTGAGTGCATTCACCTGGTTTCTCCGGAATGCGATTCTGGACATATCCAAACCCTACCCTGCTGCCCATCATCTGCAGATTGAAGAGCAGCAGGCCCCTCAAGACACGGTTTTAATCGGAGTGATATCCCGGTTCCCCTCAAATATCATCTATCAGGGCTATCAACCGCTGCTCGACTACATGAGTCGTCACAGCGGCTATCGTTTCGAGCTGATGGTCAGCCAGTCCTACCTTGAGACAGTCCAGCAGCTTGCTTCCGGAAAAGTGGATGCTGCTTTCCTTGGCTCCTATATCTATGCCAGATCCCGGGATGAATACAATCTCATCCCCATTCTGAAACCGCTGAATGAAAATCTCAAACCATTTTTCCACTCGGTACTCATTGCCAGGCAGGAGTCGGACATCCATTCGATAAAAGATCTGGCGGGCCGGAAGCTTGCGCTCCCCTCGGAGGACTCTTTTTCCGGAAACTGGCTCATCCACTATGGACTGCAGGCACACCGTCTGAGTGTCAGGGACCTTGTGGAGGTTGCCAATTTCCAGCATCATCATACGGTTGTATACGAAGTCATGCGCAATCACTTTGATGCCGGCGTGGTCAAGGACCGGGTCGCCTACGAATTTCTCGACCGGGGTGTCCGCATAGCCGCCTACTCCGATCCTGTACCGGGCTCACCGATTGTAGTACACAGAGATCATGACCCTGCAGTTGTTTCTGCCATTATCGATGCACTACTATCCATCAATCCGGAAGACCCTGCCCAGCAGGACAACATCAGCAGCTGGGATCCGGAGTTTGCCTATG
>SLHZ01000136.1 GCA_007135895.1 Balneolales bacterium
CAGATGTTTCCATTCATGTCAAAGGCCACGCCGTGGAAACCGCCGATCGAGGCGTCGGCGGGAAGTGTCCTCACATAGTCCCAGTTGGAGTCTACTACGATGGGGCCATCATCGTCAGCGGGAGGTGCAAACTGCAGATAGGGATAGCCGTCATTCAGATCCGCATCAATCGCCCAGACATCGGTGAAGTCCCAGTCGGTGAAGGTAGCCTGAGTTTTCAGTTCGGCTGAGGTTTTGCCTTCGCCGATATGATCCGTGGGATATTCGCCACCGCCAAAACTAATTGCAACACCCGAAACCTCGGTATTCCAGAAGGTATTGACCAGCCTGCTTTCACCGGCATCTCCATCCTGTGGCGGATTCGAAAACCCGGTGATGCCACCCACATTCAGCAAGACGTTGTCATCGTCATCTCTGGGAGCGCTTGCCGGATTACCGGCTACCAGACCGACATGATAGGAGTTGGTGACCGTTGAGCCGCCACGCCAGTGATAGCCAATGAGGCCACCGACGATATGGGTGCCGGTAACATCGCCAATCACATACGAGTCGGTGACCATGGAAGCACCGCCAAACTGACCGGTGATGCCGCCAATCCAGCGGTTCGTCACACTCAGCGTATCGTGTACATCGGTAGTAATATTACCTTTGAAATACGATTGCTCGATTTCGGCCTGGGCCGTCATCGTGCCGCTGATACCACCCACCATCCTGCCTTCCACATTCAGATCAACATAGGAAGCGCAGTTGAAGACCAGTCCGCCTTCCTGGCGACCGATCAGGCCTCCGAGGTTTGTGGTAACTCCCGTAGCATTTATGGTACCGGAAACCGTGACATTCTCCACATCCGACGGGGAAAGCGTACCCACAAGAATCCCGACATTGCTGGCGCTGGTGGTAATGTCCGCATCAAGGATCTTCAGGTCTTTGATCGTGGCAAAATGGATTTGCCCAAAAAGGCCTGCCCGTAACTGATCGGTATTAATGGTCAGACCCTTGATCGCAAAGCCCTGGCCGTCCAAAGTACCGGCAAAAGCTTCGGGACCAGGACCGGCTCCAATCGGCTCCCAGCCGGCGCCTGTATTGTAGTCGCTGTAGCCATCCGTAGTTTCATCCAGATCATTCACAAGGACATAGACGGTACCCATAGCCATGTTGTCACGCATGTTATGAAGATCATGCCAGTTGCTGATTTCGATCGGATCAGCGTTTGCCGATTGAAAACCGCAAAAGACAATCGTCAACGTCAATACGAAAGCTGTCATTACTTGTAATGTTCGCTTCATATTCTTTCACTCCAATTGTTTTTTTTTGTTTGCAGAACACGTATAGCACATTCGTGTATATCTTTTCGTGTCCCTGAGGTCTTTCTTCTGCTTAAATCTAAGCTACCATATAGAATAGAAAAAAAACAAACAAATCCAAAAAACTTGTCAAAACTATTTTATCTGTGATATTTTATGACATTCGTTGATCATATCCTCCATTTTAACAGCTATCTTTAGCTGATGCAAACAGACTCTCAAATGCGATTTCGGTATGGCTCCATGCAGAGATAGCGCCATTCCTACTTTTTCACCAATGTAAAATACCCCGAGGCACAGTGTGAAACAGACAACCGTATCAAAAAAGAATGAAACAGGCAATCCGGTTTTTGAACCCCGCTACCGGATAAGGGAAAAATTCTCCCGGGCCATGTCGGACATGTATAAAAAGGAAGTTCCGCTCTATGGTGATCTACTTGATATCGTTCGTGACATCAACCGGGAGTACATGGAGCAGCATCCCGGTCTGGAAGACGAACTGGGTAACCTGGACCGTGTTTCCGAAGAGCGTCATGGCGCCATCCGGCTCGGCAAGCCGGAAGAACTGGCCATGATGGCCAGACTCTTTGAAGTAATGGGCATGTACCCGGTCGGATATTATGACCTATCGGTAGCCAACCTGCCGGTGCATTCGACAGCCTTCCGCCCTGTTGACAAAGAAGAGCTCGCTAAAAACCCCTTCCGGGTCTTCACTTCACTGCTACGGACCGATCTGCTGGAGGATGATATCCGGGAGCAGGCACAGACATCCCTGGCCGGACGTGATATTTATACGGCCCGGGTCAGGGAACTCATAGCCATCAGCGAATCACAGGGCGGCCTCACCCCGGATCAGGCAGCTGAGTTCATCGCCGAAGCTCTGGAAACGTTCCGCTGGCACCGCGATGCCCGGGTATCGCAGAAACAGTATGAAACATTTCTGCAATGCAACAGCCTTGTGGCCGACATCGCCTCCTTCAAAGGTCCGCACATCAACCACCTCACTCCGCGGGTACTGAATATTGAAGCATTGCACAAACGGATGCAGGACATGGGCATCGAAACCATTCCCGAGATCCAGGGACCACCTGCCGGCTGGCCCGTCCTTCTGCAGCAGACCTCTTTCCGGGCACTGGTGGAATCAACCCGTTTCCCCGACACAGAGGGAGGCTATAGCGAAGGCAGGCACCGGGCACGCTTCGGCGAAATCGAACAGCGCCACGTAGCACTAAAACCGGAAGGAATGTCCCACTACGACCGGTTGACTGCCATCGCACAAGAGAGAAAAAAAGAGCTGATCAAGGAAGGGGAGAAAGTGTATCAGACCACCTATCCCGCCATGCTGACCTCCCTGTTTGAAGAGCAGTTTCCGGCCAGGACCCTCGCTGAGTTGCGTCAGAAAAATCTCGGATATTTTGTCTATGAGCTGACAGAGAAAGGCAGAGGAAATCCGGATTTCATCAAAAGCCGGAACAAGTCAAAAAGGTTGGCAACTGACGGAAAAGGTCGGACGGAAATACTCGAAGAATGGATTGAGAAAGGCCTGGCCCGGGCTCTGCCTGTTACTTATGAGGATTTCCTGCCGGTCAGCGCCGCAGGCATCTTCAAATCAAACCTGGATGAAAAAAGCGGATTGCTTACACGTGAAAAGTCATCCAACCAGGAGCTCTTCGAGCAGGCTCTGGGCAAGAAAGTGGCCGATTACCACGAGCTTTACCGCGCACAGGAGGAGCACTCTATCAAGGAGCTCTTCCAAAGCTGAAGTTTTCAGTGGGAATACCACCTGCAACGCCTGCGTCGGACGTAACGTAAATAATGACAGCGGCATGAATAACAACAGTGTCCAAGCCACCGGACATGGCGCCGGTGTCGAACGCAATGACATTAATGACAGCGGCATGAATAAATAACAGTGATCAAACCACTGGGCACGGCGCGATTAATGGCCGGGGCCATTCAGAGCAGCATGTTAACCGGATTTTCGAGCAGGTTCCTGAGCGTGGAAAGGAATTCAGCGGCTTTGGCGCCATCGACGATCCGGTGATCACTGGACAACGTCACTTTCATCCTCTTACCGGGTACGACCTGCCCGTTTTCAACCACCGGAACATCCCGGATGGCACCCACCGCCAGGATACTGGCATTGGGCGGATTGATGATAGCGGTGAACTCTTCGATTCCGAACATACCCAGGTTACTGATGGTGAAAGTACTACCCTCCCATTCTTCGGGCTGGAGCTGACGATCGCGAGCCCTGGTCGCCAGTTGCTTGGTTTCAATTGAGATTTCCTGAAGCCCTTTCTGATCGGTATGGCGGATCACCGGGGTGATGAGCCCTTCATCGATGGCTACCGCCACAGCCACATGCACCTCTCCGTGAATCTGTATCACGTCCCCTTTCCATGTGGCGTTGATGGAGGGATGTCGGCGGAGGGCAATGGCACAGGCCTTGACCACAAAATCATTGAAGCTGATTTTGACGTCGCTGACCTCGTTGAGAGAGGCCCGTGCCTCAATGGCACGCTTCATGTCAATATCGATGGTTTCATAAAAATGCGGACTGGTGAACTTGCTCTCGGCCAGACGGCGTCCGATCGCCTTGCGCATCTGGCTGATACGAATTTCCTGATCTTCTCTGAGCCGGGTCACCGATGCCGGTGGCAGTGACAGATCCTCTTTCCTCACCGGTGCTTCCGATACCTGCTTCTCCGTTTCCTTGTCATCGGCTTTGTCTCTGACTGTGGCATCGGCTTTGATGTCAGCGGACCTGCTCTCCTGCTCGTGTTTTTCGTACTGCTCGATATCGGTCTTGATTACCCGGCCCTGCGGACC
>SLHZ01000240.1 GCA_007135895.1 Balneolales bacterium
CAAGGCAATCAGACCCCCCTCCTGCGCCTCCGGAGTGATATGACCGACGACAAAGCCATGGGTTCCGCCTGAAAAACGGCCATCGGTGATCAGTGCCACTTCGCTGCCCAGGCCGGCTCCCATGATGGCCGATGTCACGGAGAGCATTTCGCGCATACCCGGACCGCCTTTGGGGCCCTCGTAGCGGATCACCACCACATCACCGGATCGGACCTTGCCGTTCGAAATGCCTTCCAGACAATCCTCTTCCGAATCAAAGACCCGTGCCGTTCCCTCAAAGCGGTTCCCTTCCTTTCCGGTGATCTTCGCCACAGAACCCTCCTCAGCGAGGTTTCCGTAGAGAATCGCCAGGTGACCGGTGGGTTTCAGCGGACGGTCTAACGGCGCGATGATCTTCTGACCTGTCTTCAGATCAGAAAGGTCCGCGACATTCTCTTCAAGCGTTCGACCGGTGACCGTGAGGCAGCCGCCATGCAGCATTCCCTCTTTCAGTAACATCTTCTGAACGGCCGGGACGCCGCCGGCATAGTAAAGATCCTCCATGACATACTTTCCGCTGGGTTTGAGATCGGCCAGAAAGGGGGTTTTGTCGGAGATACGCCGGAAATCATCCAGTTCGAGCGGGACCCCCGCCGCATGGGCCATGGCGATGAGATGAAGCACCGCATTGGTGGATCCACCCAGTACAATAACCATGGTGATGGCGTTTTCAAAGGCCTTGCGCGTGAGGATACGATCCGGGGTGATTTCTCCTTCGAGAAGCCGCTTCATGGCGGCCCCCACACGCAGGCACTCCTCCCGTTTGTCATCGGATGTGGCCGGAATGGAGGAACTGCCGGGCAGACTCATGCCCAGGGTCTCGATGGCCGTAGCCATGGTGTTGGCCGTGTACATGCCGCCGCAGGCACCAGCTCCCGGACAGGCGTGCTTGAGAACATCATCCAGACCCCGTTCATCAATTTTTTGGGTTACAAACTGGCCCCAGGCCTCAAACGCCGATACCACATCCAGTTTACGGTCCTGAAAGAAACCGGGACGAATAGTCCCGCCATAGACCATGATCGACGGCCGGTTGAGGCGTGCCATGGCAATGAGCGAACCGGGCATGTTTTTGTCGCAACCCGGCAACGCCACCACTCCGTCGTACCATTGTGCCGCCACCACCGTCTCAATGGAATCGGCAATGATATCACGCGACTGCAGGGAGTATTTCATGCCGCTTGTACCCATGGCAATACCGTCGCTCACCCCGATCGTGTGAAAAACGAAACCGACCATATCCTGCTCCCACACACCTTTCCTGACCTCCCCGGCCAGTTCATTCAGGTGCATATTGCATGGGTTCCCGTCCCACCCCATGCTGGCAATGCCGATCTGTGGCTTGCTGAAATCCTCTTCTCTGAGGCCTGTGGCATATAACATGGCCTGTGATCCCACCTGGGAACGGACCTGCGTCAATCTGCTGCTGTACTTGTTCAATTTCATCTGTTTCGATTTGATAATGTACGTGAAGATCGGGCCGGCACCCGGATCATCTTGTCAACCACATCGGGCCGGCGCCCCAACCAGGACAGCACCCCGATGACGCCGGTAACCAAATCAGTCCGGTAATTCAATCAGGCGAACACCTGGACCCGTCCGTCACCATGCTACTACAATCCCATGTTTTTCTCAAGACGAAAATTTTTTATTCTTTTCGAATGAATAACTGTAAAAGATTAATGTTTCCAACCTATTTGCCGATATAAAAACCAAATAACAGCAGGAATAATTATAAAAGCGCTTTCAAAGATAACTTGATTTTTGCAAACGCGATGTTTTGACATGTTTTTTTAATCAGATTTACTATATTGCCTTATATATTTATGTTAATCTTGCGATCGATTGTTGTATTTTTTGATTATTCGCTGTTTTGACTCTTGACAAAAAGCAGAATTTGGTTAGCTTAGACAGGAAGTTTATTGTAACGGAACTCACAGGACTGAATCTACAGTAATTAACTCAGCAATTATTTGATGGATACCGCCAGATCATATACACCTCACACCGGTCATGCGCCTGCGCGTACTGCCGGGATGGTGTCTGCCGTTGCGGTACCAGCTTCGAATTCCCGTTACCATCTTCTTGCCGATCTTCCCGGAATCATCATTATCAGCATTCTGATTATTCTAGGTATCGACCTAATTATTGGCATAGTGTAAAACGTGCCAGAGGTCATACCTGAACCCCATCCATTACTGAAACGCTGAAATCGGATATCAAGTAGGGCCTCTGGTGAAGAGGAATATCCAAAAACCACAACACCCTACCGATATCTGTTATGAAACAAGCGACTAACCGGACTACAACGGACGAGCCAAAAATCGGTTCCTCGCCTGAAGCACAGACCGGCCCGGCTCCGGTAACGGCAAGTCGAAACGGAACGGCAGCAACCAAAACGGCCGCCCATTCACGTACCGATGTATCCATCCCGGACCGAAACGATACCTCGGAAAAAGAACGGGAACTCAGTGGCGGTGAAATACTGATTCAGTCGCTTCTGGATCAGGGAGTGGAAGTCGTTTTCGGTTATCCCGGCGGGGTGGTTCTGGGTATCTACGATATCCTTTTTAACACACCGCAACTCCGTCATATCCTGGTCCGCCATGAGCAGGCCGGCACGCATGCGGCAGACGGTTACGCCCGTGCCACCGGCAAACCCGGAGTAGTACTGGCGACATCCGGACCGGGTGCCACCAATACCGTGACCGGAATCACCAATGCCATGATGGACTCGATTCCCCTGGTGGTTCTGACCGGACAAGTGGCCTCCAATCTTATCGGCAATGATGCTTTTCAGGAAGCGGACATCATCGGCATGACCCGGCCGATCACCAAACACAGCTTTCTGGTCAAGGAAGTCAGCGAACTGGCCGATGCCATTCGTGACGCTTTTTATATCGCCACATCAGGCCGGCCCGGGCCGGTACTGGTCGATCTTCCCAAGGATATGCTCTTCACCAAAGCTACCTATCGGAAAAGGGAGGCACGCACATCTCTTCCCAGTTACCAGCCGAGAGTAAACGGTGATCGCAATCAGATCCGGAAGGCCGCCGAACTTATCCGGGTCGCTGAAAAGCCGTTACTCTATGTCGGAGGCGGAGCCATAGCCGGAGAGGCCCACAGGGAAGTGAGAGAGTTGGCCCGGAAATGCCGCATCCCCGTCACCACGACGCTCATGGGTCTGGGGGCTTTTCCTGAAACCGATCCCTTCTCTCTCGGCATGCTCGGTATGCATGGCACCTGGTATGCCAACATGGCCATCCAGAGCTGCGATGTGCTTATCGCCGTCGGGGCCCGTTTTGACGACCGGGTAACCGGACGTGTGGCTGATTTCTCCCCGCTGTCACGCAAGGTCCATATCGATATCGATCCCTCCTGTATCAACAAGAATGTCCATGTGGAAGTACCGGTCATCGGCCATGTGAAACCCGTTCTCCGGGATCTTCTTGAGATGGTGGAGCCGGTGGATACGACACGCTGGATGAGCACGATCCGGCAGTGGCAAAAGGACCATCCGCTGCGTTATGAGCCCCGCGATCACGAAATCGCACCTCAGTACATGATGCAGGAAATATCCCGCGTCACCGGTGGCGAAGCGATCGTATCGGTCGATGTGGGACAGCATCAGATGTGGGCCGCCCAATACTACCGGTTCAACCATCCGCGATCCTGGCTCTGTTCGGGCGGACTCGGCACGATGGGTTTCGGATTTCCGGCGGCCATGGGAGCCGCGGTGGCTTATCCTGAACGGCAGGTCTGGTGCATCAGCGGGGACGGCGGGTTTCAGATGACCTCGATGGAGCTGGCTACAGCCGCAGGATACGGCATCCCCGTCAAAATCGTCATCATGAACAACGGATCCCTCGGTATGGTCCGTCAGTGGCAGCAGATGTTTTTCGGAGGCCGTTACTCCCACTCCATCCTCAGGGAAAGCAACCCCGATTTTGTCCGCCTGGCCGAAAGCTACGGTGCCGTCGGCATGCGCGCCGAAACACCTTCTGAATTGCGGGATGTCCTGCAAAAGGCCTACGCGATAACCGATCGCCCGGTCGTCATGGATGTCCGTGTGACCCCGGAAGAGTGTGTC
>SLHZ01000261.1 GCA_007135895.1 Balneolales bacterium
GGCTCCCATACGATGCCGGCCCGAGACAGGAAAGTATACCCTATGGCGACAACCGCCGTGATTAAAATGGTCACCAGATAGTTGGACATCAGTCCGTTTTGCAAAACCCGGGTCTGCCAGCCGGCAAGCCGAAGCATGCCATTCACCAGGGCTTCATAGACATTTACCGGGAAAAGGGCAAAGGCGGTCTGATACATTTTCATGGGACCGCACTCCCGGACAGGGTCCCATGCCTTATAGACCAATATGCCCAACAACAGGGTCAAAATGCTGAGTATGAGCGGCAGATTGATGCCGTGCCACAAAGAGAGATAAAAGTCCAGCGGAGCGCCCCAGACGCTGCCGGCGGCCGGAACCATAAGCCCCTTGTCAACCAGAAACGGCAATACGCCAAACAACACGCTTAAAACGGCCAGGGTTAGCGGGCCCAGCCACATGGAAAGAGGCGCTTCGTGAGCTTTTTTGGGAGTCTCGACTTTTTTTCCATAAAACGGACGGATCGCCACGATGGCCGAAGCAGCTACAATAGCCACATTGGCGGTTACCGCCAGCGAAATGAACAAAACCGGCAGCAGTGCCGCTCCCAATGCCGCTTCATAGACCAGCTCTTTGGCAACAAAGCCGAAGAGGGGAGGAATGCCGGCCATGGAGAGGGCGGCTAGTGCGGCAGCGGCGGCCGAGATGGGCATGAGTGAGCGAAGACCACCCAGCTTCAGCACATCGCGTGTACCGGCCTCATGATCCACGGCACCGGCTACCATAAAGAGGGCCCCCTTGTACATGGCATGAGAAAAGATGTATACCACTACGGCCTTCATGGCCATTTCTGTTCCCACCCCGATAAGCATTACCATGGTACCCAAAGACATGACGGTTGAGTATGCCAGTATCTGTTTCATGTCGGTGAAACTGAGCGAGAGCCATGCGCTGATCAACAAGGTGGCCAGTCCAAAACCTCCGACCAGAATAAACCATGTTTCCGTAGAGCCGAGAACCGGGTTAAGCCGGGCCAGCAGATAAACACCAGCTTTCACCATGGTCGCCGAGTGCAGATAAGCGCTCACCGGTGTGGGAGCAGCCATTGCACCGGGCAGCCAAAAATGGAAGGGAAATTGCGCCGACTTGGTGAAAGCACCGGCAAGTACCAGCAGCAGTATGGCCAGGTAGTGGGGGTGATTGCGGATCACATCACCTTCATTCAGCAACGCAGAGACGGTCCAGTATCCGGAGGCGTTCCCCATGAGGACCATCCCTGCCAGCAGGGCCAGTCCCCCGATACCGGTGACCAGAAGAGCCTGAAGAGCCGCTTTGCGGGAGGCTTCCTGTTCATGATTAAACCCGATGAGCAAATACGAGGTAAAGCTCGTTAGTTCCCAAAAGACGAATATACTGATCAGGTTGTCAGCCAGGACCACTCCCAGCATAGATCCCATAAACAGAAGAACGGCAGAAAAAAAGCGGGGCAGATAGTGGTTCCCCGCAAGATAACCGGCTCCATACAAAACAATAAACGTCCCGATTCCGGTAATAATCAATCCAAACATCAGGCTTAGTCCATCCAGGCGAAAGGCCAGGTTCACCTCAAAAAAACTCATGGATACCCACGTGGTCGACTCAATGATGGCCCGGCCGGAAGCGATCTCGGGCAGCCTGGATAGTAAATAAACGAAACTTCCGAAAGGAAGTGCGGCCAGCACCCAGCCTGTCTTTTCCCGTAAGAGATTAAACAGAAACGGTGCAATGAGGGCAATGCCAAAAATCAGGCTAATGACGATCAGCATAAACACCTCCTCCCGGAACAGGACAGGCATCGGCGGGGGTGTGACGCTCTGCTAAAAACTCCCTTCAGATTCATACGCAAGAGGTTTATAAAAACTTTTTTTGCTTTCATGGATGGAGTAACAGACACAATCTGCTGTTAATCCTGTATCAACTTTTTTTCTGGTAATACTCCCTGAGATCATCCACCACGGTACCTTTCCAGAATGTTATGCCATGGTGGTAAGCTGCCCTGCCAATGGCATGAGCCGCTACCGGTGCCGTCATTAGAATAAAAATGATAGTCGCCACAGCGCGTGAAACAATCCCTATTTCGGCATAGGTAAATGCCACAGCAAGCAAAATCATTCCGGCTCCGAGAGTCCCGGCTTTGGTGGAGGCGTGCATTCTCATGAGGATATCGGGCAGCCGCAAGATGCCTACCGCGGCTACCAGAACGAAGAACCCGCCCACCACAAGAAGAACTGCGGCAATGATATCAAGCATGGGGCTCCTCCTTTTGAATTTCTGCCCGCTGCAGGACAAAGCGCGAAAAAGCGATGGTTCCCAAAAAGGCAATAAGGGCCAGAACAATGGCAACATCCAGATAGACCGGATGTCCCGACGAGATGGAATACGTGGCAATAAGGCTGATAACTACAAATGCGATCAGGTCAAGAGCCACCACCCTGTCGGGTAGCGTGGGCCCAAGTATCACCCTTATCAATGATATTAGCAACGCCAGGCCCAGGAAAACATACACAAGACTAATGGCATAGGAATAGAGGTCCATATCAGGGTTTGTTTCAGAACAGGACGAAATAAAAAATAATTGCCGGCAACAATGACCGGAAAAAAGCGGAGGAAATATAAGAAGATCACAGCATGCTCACAAGAAAAGCGTGAAGGACTCGCAGGATCAGCATCGTATTTGCAATACCGGCTATGGAAATCTGAAAGAAAATTGTAATATTACGGTATCACGATATTTTCATGAGTTTGAGCCGGAAATCGAAAGGTGTCGAAAAAACGACCGGCCACACTGTCCTTGTTTTGTCCTTCCTAAATCAAATTAACAGATAGAGTTCAAGATGCGTTTACCTTTTTTTCTAGCCAAGCGATTTGTGGCCGGCGAGACTTTTGCCGATGCCGTACCTAAAGCAAAAGAACTGAACAGCAAGGGTTTGAAGCTAACACTGGATCTTTTGGGAGAAAACATCAAAGACCGAAAAACCACAGACAAGACCACACAGGCCTACTGTGATTTGCTCGACGGAATCCGGGAACAGGAACTGGATGCCTCCATATCCATCAAACTGACCATGCTGGGGCTTGATATCGACAAAGAATATTGCCGGGATAACCTCGACAAACTTCTCGAAAAGGCAAAAGAACGCGATCTTTTTGTCCGTATCGACATGGAGGGGTCAGACTACACGCAAATGACCTTCGACCTGTATTACGATGCCCTGGAAAAATGGGGTAAAAAAGTGGGAATTGTGATTCAGGCCTATCTTCACAGAACGCGTGACGATATCGACGAGCTGATTGAGCGTCAGGCTAATGTAAGAATTTGCAAAGGGGCTTACAAAGAACCTTCCAATATTGCCCTCCAGAACATGGCGGATATTCGCACCGCCTTCAAAGAGTACACAACCCGCCTGATTGAAGCGGCCAACTATCCCAGGATAGCCACCCATGACGACATACTCATCGAATGGATCCGAAGCCATGTAAGAGAAAACAATGTGCCCAAACAACGCTTCGAGTTCCAGATGCTCTACGGCCTGCGTCAAAATACCTGTGAGTTCCTGGCGCAGAAAGGCTACCCGGTGCGAATCTACATGCCCTTCGGCACGGAGTGGCTGCCCTACTACTCCCGAAGACTGCGTGAAAGAAAAGAGAATGTCTGGTTCATACTGACAACGATGTTCAAGAAATAGATTGCGTCCCTCTGCTCATCCGAAGCAATCAATCAAAGTCACCCTGAGTCAAGGCTAAGAAAAAGCTGATTCAACGGATTGGAATATTTGCGTATAAATGTCTTCAGCTTTTTCTATCCAGAAAAATCTGATCCAGCGCTTGCACCACCTCTAAAATGCCAGTGGCCAGTTCGGCATACTCCCGATCGTTTTTTTTGGCCTGCAGATGATTCCACAGACCCTTCAATATTCGCAAGTCTTCATCTTTCAAATCCCGGTAAGCCGTGTCGAAATTTCCGGCAGGTTTCAGATAGAGATCCACATTTCCCCTTTCCCAGACAAGAACAAAGTCACGGCTTTTACTGATAGAGACTTTCATTTCGGCAAAAAAATTTTAGTTATTAATAAGTTTGGCATTTGGGCAACAGACTCTTTCACACTCAAGAA
>SLHZ01000012.1 GCA_007135895.1 Balneolales bacterium
CTTTCTCTTCTGCACGGTCGGCCGGTACTTCGATCTGTCCCCTGACCTTGCCGTTCACCTGAACGGCATACCTCTTTGAATCGGCGACCAGGTATTCTTCACGGTACTCCGGCCAGGGTTCGTAAGCCAGGGTTTGAGAATCTCCGGTTTCTCCTCCGCCCAGGTGCACTTTTTCCCAGAGCTCTTCGGCAAGATGCGGGGCAAAAGGTGAGAGAATGAGAAGGAACGGCCTTAGGATCTCAACGGGCAGCTGATTCCATTTGAGGGCCTCATTGGTAAAGATCATCAGGGCGGATATGGCCGTATTGAACCGGTGGCCTTCGATATCCTCGGTCACTTTTTTGATGGCTTCGTGGAGGATCCGGAGCTGGCCTCGATCCGGCTGGTTTTCGGTCTGAAACGCCACCCGCGTGTGCAACTCCCCGGTCTTGTCATCGATTACCAGGCGCCAGACACGCTTGAGGAAGCGGTAGACCCCTTCGACCCCCTGCATGCTCCAGGGTTTGACCTGCTCGAGCGGACCCATGAACATCTCGTAAAGACGAAGGGCATCGGCCCCGTATTTATCGACTACATCATCGGGATTGATGACATTGCCACGCGATTTCGACATTTTGAACGAGCGGGCATCCACAGATGTTGATGTCCCTTTGATAACAAAACGATCGCCCTTTTTCTCGACCTCCTTTTCGGTAAGACGAACGCGTTCCAGTCCGCTGTTTTCAACCTCCTTGTCCGCCGGGACGAAATTCCCGTCGGCATCTTTGAAAGCGGTGAATTCCAGTTCGCCGAGGATCATCCCCTGGTTGACCAGTCTCTGGAAGGGTTCTTTGGTCGAAACAACGCCAATATCATAGAGTACCTTGTGCCAGAAACGGGCATAGAGCAGGTGCAGCACGGCATGCTCGGCACCTCCGACATAAAGATCGACCGGCATCCAGTATTTTTCGAGTTCCGGATCAACGGGGCCTTCTTCGTAATCCGGGCTGATATATCTCAGGTAGTACCAGCACGAACCGGCCCACTGGGGCATGGTATTGGTCTCGCGGATAGCGGGTTTCCCGGTTTCGGGATCGGTGGTCACCACCCACTCCCTCGCTTTTGCCAGTGGTGGTTCTCCACTGCTGGTGGGTTGAAAGTCATCCATCTCGGGAAGGGTGACCGGCAGATGATCTTCCGGCAGCGGTTTCGGCTTGCCATCGACATGGATGACCGGAAACGGCTCTCCCCAATAGCGTTGCCGTGAAAAAAGCCAGTCGCGCAGCTTCCATGTAACAGCGTGGCGACCCAGTCCCTTCTCCTCCAGCCAGCGGGTAATCACAATTTTCGCCTCGGGAACGGGGAGTCCGTCCAGTGAAACTTCCTCATTGGCGGAATTGACCGAAACACCTTCTTCGGAATCGGTATAGGCCTCCTTTGTGACATCACCACCCCTGACAACCTCAACGATGGGCAGATCATACTTCCGGGCGAACTCCCAATCGCGTTCATCGTGGCCCGGCACCGCCATGATGGCGCCGGTTCCATAGGTCATCATCACATAGTCGGCAATCCAGATCGGTATTTTCTGGTTATTGACCGGGTTGATGGCGAAAGCTCCAGTGAAAACACCGGTTTTGTCCTTATTCAGGTCGGTTCGGTCCAGATCGGTTTTTCGTGCTGCCGCAGACCTGTATTCCGCTACCGCCTCTTTTTGATCCTCTGTTGTGACCTGGTCGACCAGCGAATGTTCGGGTGCCAGAACCATATAGGTGGCGCCAAAGAGGGTATCGGGCCGCGTGGTAAAAACCTCTATAACGCCGACGGAGTCTTTGCTGATCGGGAACCGGACACTCGCGCCCTCGGATTTGCCGATCCAGTTGCGCTGCATTTCCTTGATGGAATCGGGCCAGTCCAGCTCATCAAGATCCTCCAGCAGCCGTTCGGCATAGGCGGTTATTTTGAGCATCCACTGGCGCATGGGACGTCTTTCCACAGGAAAACCTCCCACTTCGCTCTTGCCATCGATCACCTCTTCATTGGCCAGAACGGTCCCAAGTTCCGGGCACCAGTTGACCGGCACACTCGCTTCGTAGGCCAGCCCTTTTTCGTAGAGCTTCAGAAAGATCCATTGTGTCCACCGAAAATAGGCCGGATCGGTCGTATTGACTTCACGGTCCCAGTCGTAGCTGAAACCCAGGGCCTGCAGCTGCCGTCGGAAACCATCGACGTTCTGCCGGGTGGTTTCGCGGGGATGGGTACCGGTTTTCAGCGCATACTGCTCGGCCGGCAGTCCGAAAGCATCCCATCCGATCGGATGCAGGATGTTATAGCCATTCATGCGCTTGTAGCGAGCGATGATATCGGTGGCGGTATAGCCCTCCGGGTGTCCCACATGCAGGCCGGCGCTGCTGGGATAGGGAAACATGTCCAGAACGTAATACTTGGGACGATCACGATCGCTGTCATCGGTGCGGAACGTCTTGTTTTTCAGCCAGTACTGCTGCCATTTCGGTTCGATGGCAGCGGGATTGTATTCACTCATGTCAGATTTGAGGCCAATGGGTTGGTGGAACGAATGGGTTGGTGGAACGTATGTCTGGTAAAACCGACTCAAAGATAATGTATTTTGGCCGGTAATTGAAGGATGGATATCCTTGAAACCGCCTCATTTTATACTTTAAGCCCGTTGAAGGGTCAACCGGTATTGCGGATGTCTCAAAATCAGCAAATCCTTCCGTGATCGAGTCATCTTAAGCCCGTTGAAGGGTCAGCCGGTATTGCGGATGATCCAGCTCAGGACATCAAACCCATCGGGTTTCCAGTCGACCGGGGGTGTCTGGGCATGGTTCAGGCTCTCCCCGATCCGGTATACTTCCTGCAGCCGCGAACCCATCCGCTCCCTCCATCGCTCAACATCGTCTCTGTCCCCTTCGAGCCAGCAGATGATATCTTCTTTGCCGGCCATATCGGGATCATCGGTCACCAGTACGGGGCCGGCCTGCACGACCGTTTTACCGATCGACTCCAGATAGCTTTTCCAGTAGCGGACCCCACGGGTCGGATAATAGGAGAACGGGCAGGCCTTCAGATACGCCTCCATGGCCGGAAGCAGCAGGCCGGCGACCCGTCCCAAGGGTACGGGGGCAATGACCAGTGCCACCGACCGGCAGCCTTTGCCTTCGTATCGCAACATCGCTTCGACCAGCGGGGAAAGCCAAACCGCCCGTGCTGACGGCTTTGACTGAGAAAACGAATCGGAGCTGCCCGGAAGGTCTGAATCAGAAAACGGGCCGGAACGGGCCGGTTGATCCAACTGAGATGGCATAGTCGACCGGCTGGATTGATCTTCAGGTTTGAAGCCATCGGCTTCCGACAGCCATGCCATGGAGAAGTTCGAAGTGCGGATCAGCATCGGACAGGAATCCCCGACCAAATCCAGTTCGCGCACGTTATCTTTGATTATTTCGAGGGAACTCCCCGATCCGGCAAATAGCAGGGCATCGGCCCGGATACCGGCCAGATTTGGCATGCGGGTGGACCACTGCATGGTATCTGCGCGCATATGACGGCGTAAAACACGTAACAAACCATCAGGAAGCCAGGGGTCTCTGGTCGACAACTTGCCATGGTACGTATGGCCGGATAGAAGAACGGCCAGGATATCCTGCAGGCCCACCATGGGGAGATTGCCGGGATGAATGCAAAGAATCCTGTTGACTGCGGCGGGCTTTTCCGGGACAGCCATGGCCCACTCACGCAGCGATTGTTGCGTGACCGACTGGCGGATGTGCCCGATCATGAAATTGATGTCGTGCCGCTGGAACAGACCTTCCGCAATGGTCTGCTCCTTCGTTTTCTCCAGGATACCCCCTTCGTTGTCGAGCCAGCCCCGGATGGCCCGGATGATTCGTTGTATTCGCTCTTCTGTTGACCGGGGAAGTACTGTTTGTTTTGACACGGTATGCAGAAATATGGGTTAAAATGCTGTCGGGTGCGGTTATCGACGTGCAGCGGGCCGCATTGCGGAGTAAAAAATAGTGGCAGGTAATTTATTTATGCCATATATCCTTTTCAAGCAATAAATTGCAGCCCCTTGGCTCGGCATGGTCCCACCGGCCTAGAACCCGAAAGGAGCCGTC
>SLHZ01000340.1 GCA_007135895.1 Balneolales bacterium
AATTTTGTTGCCCGGAAACTGAGGGAGAAAAAGGAGTCGAGGGAGGCCTTTATCGGCAAGTTCATGGAGCCGGTAGAAAAGCAGCTTAAAGCCGCCGGTTTCCGGTTTTCTATCAGGGGACGACCCAAGCATATCTACTCGATCTACCGCAAAATGAGCCGGCAGCAAAAACCGTTCGAGGAGATTTACGACCTGTTTGCCATCCGGATTATCCTGGCCAGTCCGCACAGCAAGGAGGACTGCTGGAGGGTCTATTCGTTCATAACGGACTCCTATACGCCGATCACGGAACGTTTTCGCGATTTCCTGTCTGTTCCTAAAGCCAACGGGTACCAGTCCCTGCATACTACCGTAATCACCAATACGGGTCAGAAAGTGGAGATCCAGATCCGTACCGAAGATATGGACCGTATCGCCGAAAAGGGTCTGGCGGCACACTGGCGTTACAAGGAGGATGCACGGTCCAAAGAAGATCTCGACCGCATTGTCAACCGGCTTCGTGATGCCGTGGACTACCATCGCCCCGATGCCGCCACAGAGTTTCTGGAAGATTTTCAGCTGAACCTCTACACCGATGAAATCTATGTCTTTTCACCCAGGGGAGAGCTGATTACCCTGCCCAAAGGCGCCAGTCCCATCGACTTCGCCTTTGAAATTCACAGTGAGGTGGGTGAGCGCGCCCTGGCAGCCAAGGTGAACGGGAAGATTGTACCGCTACGTCAAAAACTGAAGAGCGGCGACCAGATTGAAATTATCACCGGCAAGCAGATTAATCTGAATCCGGACTGGATCAATGATGTGGTCACGCACAAGGCCCGTGCGCGGCTGCGTCAGTTCATCAAACAGAAAGAGCGGAAGGTGGCCGACGAAGGCCGGCTCATCTGGCAAAAGAAGATTGAACGGGCCAGGGTTGAAATATCGGACCAGGATCTTGCGAAGATTGCAAGTAAATTGAAGTATCCTTCGCTTCAGAAACTGTTTTTTGATATCGGCTCCGGAGTGTATGATGCCTCCAGGCTTGTCAAAGCGGTGAAACGCTATCAGAGCCGCGGGCGTCTGGAAGAGGATGAGAACAGGGAAACGGTGGAAACGCCACATGCCGACCATTATAAAATAGCCTGGGACGCTCATAACCCCACGGGCATGGGCCAGGGACTCATTCTCAATGGCCAGCTGACCGATGTGCGCTATTCCTATGCGCGTTGCTGCAGTCCCATACCCGGCGATGATGTGGTTGGTTTTCTGAGTCGCGAAGGGGATATCCGGATACACCGTGTGAGCTGCAAAAACACCCGCCACCTGATAAAAACCGATGGCGAGCGGATCGTCGATGTATCCTGGGCCAAAAACACCGGGTCCCAGTTCATGGGTGCCATCCGGGTGATCGGGGAAGACCGGGTTGGACTGGTCAGCGATATCTCAAGCCTCATTTCCAAGTCACTTAAAACGAACATGAAAAGTATTAATGTCACCAGTGACAGCGGCATGTTCGAGGGAACGCTGATCATCCTGGTCGAGGATATCAAACATCTGGAAAAGGTTATCACCCGGCTCCAGCGTGTCGAAGGCATCAAGGAAGTGTATCGCTACGAATAACCCAAGTTCGTTTTTTTACTTTTTTACCCGTTCCGGAGTCAGGAATCGTCCGGATACATCCAGCGCCTGTTTCCGCCAGATCCAGCGCCTGTTTCCGCCAGATCCCGCGCCTGTCCGAACCAAAAAACCGAACGGAATTTTAAGGTTAGAGAAAAACATTATTTTCTAAATACTTATTGCAATCATGCTTCGTTTATTACTATATTAACTTGAAGGTTTTCAACCTATTATCCCGATCGTTATGCATCACAAAGCATGATAGTCCCGAACTGTTGTCATTAACAGGCAGTACGCTGACCGTTCACGGACAGTAAAAACTGTTAGCAAAAATACCGGACAGCAATTTGGGACGGATTATTTATTAACCGCAACACTTGAAACAACTATTTGAAATGACATACACGAAAAGAGACATAGTTCGCCGCATTTCTGAAAAAAAAGGTGTCCCCATGGTTCAGGTTGAGCCCTGGGTCGACGCTGTTATTGAAGCCATCCGCGATACCATGATGGATGCCAACCCTGCATGCCGTATTGAAATTCGCGACTTTGGTGTATTTGAAGTAAAGATCACCAAGGCCAAGCCGAAAGCACGCAATCCCAAGACCAATGAAGTGATTTATGTGCCGGAGCATCGTAAAACACACTTCAAACCCAGCAAACTGCTCAAGGAATTTCTGCGGCAGCCACTGGAATCAAAGCATCTGGAAGAAGCCTGAACCGACAGGTTGAACAGAAAAAAACGTTTACTTGGCATTGATGTCGGCCTGAAACGTGTTGGAATCGCCCAGTCGGATCTGTCAGGAATACTGGCCAGTCCGCTGGGCACTTTTTCAATGTCCGAGGCCCTTGCAACACTAGCCCGTATGTGCTTGGAGGGAGAGGTGTGCCAGATCGTTGTAGGTCTGCCGCTGACACTCAGGGGCAAAGAGGGGGATGCCTCAAAGATGGTTCGATCGTTTATCCGGGAGATGGAGAAAGTGACCGGGGAGGTGCCGGTTACACTGTTGGACGAGCGCTTTACTTCCACTCTGGCACAGCAGTCCATACGTGATTCGGGCGCCCGCCAAAAAAAAAGACGTCAAAAGGGATTGATTGATTCCACGGCAGCTACTATACTCCTCCAGGATTACCTTGACCGTCAGAATATGCATCGCTGATCCGCCATGGCCATACTGCCTGTTGTAACCTACGACGACCCCGTACTTCGGAAAACCGCCGAACCGGTACCGGAAAAATATCCCGGACTCGATCAGCTGATTGAGGATATGTTCGAAACCATGTACGAAGCCAATGGCGTGGGGCTGGCCGCTCCGCAGGTTGGCCACTCCCTCCGGCTTTTTGTGGTGGATGCCGATGTCATAACCGAAGAGGAAGACGGGGTTTCGCACGGACCCGGTGTATTCATCAATCCCGAAATTAAACCCCTAAGTGACGATCGCGTTGAGGCCGAGGAGGGGTGCCTCAGCCTGCCCGATGTGAGGGAACCCGTCAGCCGGCCCGACAAGATTCAGATAAGCTATCTCGACCGCGATTTCAAATTCCAGACAGAGAACGTGGAGGGATGGTATGCCCGCGTGCTTCAACATGAAAACGATCACCTCAAAGGCATTCTGTTCATCGATTATCTGGGCTCTTTCCGCAAAAGATTGCTGAAGAAGAAGCTGGATAACATCCGGATGGGCCTGGTCGAAGCGTCCTATCCGCTGGTCCCGAAAGAATTGTAATGTCGTGAGATGCAACTTCTGGTTTGTTGCTTCCGGAGGACATTATCTGCCGGTGCAGCGAAACACCATTGAAAAAGGCATGGCACAGGAAAAAAAGAATATCGTTTTCATGGGGAATCCCGATTTTGCAGTGCCCGCGCTGCGTGAGCTGGCCGGCGGTGAGCACTCCGTGAGTGCTGTAGTTACAGGATCCGACAAGCGAAGGGGAAGGAGGGGGAGCGCCACTCCATCGCCGGTGAAAAGAACGGCACTGGAGCTGGGGTTGCCCATCCTGCAAACCGATGAGGTGAAATCCGGAACCTTCCTGACGAAACTGAAGTCCCTTGCACCGGATCTGCTGGTCGTGGTGGCTTTCAAGATGCTCCCACGCGAAGTTCTTGCTGTGCCGTCGATTGGTTCTCTGAATCTCCATGCATCGCTTTTGCCGAAGTACCGCGGCGCCGCACCCATCCATCATGCCCTGCTGAACGGGGAAACCGAGACCGGCTGTACGGTCTTTCTGCTGGATGAAGGTATGGATACCGGTGCTGTCCTTGGACAGGTCAAAACGCCGGTCGGTCCGCTCGAGACTACCGGTGATCTATACCTCAGGCTCGCCCGCATGGGAGCCCGGTTGATGAAAGATACCGTCACAGACCTGATCGATGGTCGATGCCGGCCTGTACCCCAATCCGCTGAAGAAGCCTCACCGGCTCCGAAAATACGACCCGGTGATGCCCGGATCGATTTCAGCCGGGATGCCGTATCCGTGCATAACCTGATTCGCGCCATGAGTCCTTTTCCGGGGGCCTGGTCACTTC
>SLHZ01000093.1 GCA_007135895.1 Balneolales bacterium
GAACGCGCCTTGTCCAAACTGACGAAAAGAGAAGCCGAAGTGATACGCCTGTATTTTGGAATTGGCCGCGAACACTCTCTTACCCTGGAGGAGATCGGCGAGCGTTTTGACCTGACACGTGAACGTGTACGGCAGATCAAGGAGAAAGCCCTGAGAAAATTGCGGCATCACAACAGAAGCCTGGCATTGCGTGTCTATCTGGGCTGAATAAAACACTCCTGCCGGAACTTTTTTACCTGAAAAGCGTCAAATCATATACTTGAAGTTGGTTTTTTTCGTAATAAAGGTATCTTACATGTAAGCAGTTTGCCTCCTTCTGGCGTTACTGGAGGTGGCATTACAGGTCGTATCAGTACGAAATCACCGAAAGACTTCTCAATTTATAGGTAACTCCAAGGAGGTCGTCATGGCACATATCAGGTTAATCATTCTTCTGGTTGCAGCAACAACCTTCCTGTCAGGTTGTTACACGCAGATTCATGTGACGGAGCGACCCGGACGCCATTCACAGGACTTTTTCACCGGCTATGCGGATGAACAAAGTCTTTATGACTTGGGCTATGACGACGGCTTCTATGATGCCCGCCTCTATTTCCGTGATTACAGCCGTTATCAATGGTCTCTCGGCTATCATCATCATTACCATCCCTATCGTTCCTTTTCAAGATTGCACTTTGGCTTTTCGTACGGGCTGCATCATCCTCATGCTTGGCACCACGGCTGGGGTTGGCATGATCCCTGGCACTACCATTACGGCAGTCCGTTTGGATGGCACGCAAACCCCTGGTCATGGTATGGCAGTCCCTGGTCGTGGCACAGCAACTTTTATCGTTATCCGGCCTATGGATGGGGTGGATCCACTTTTTATGGTCCGAACTATTTTGTGGTTTACAATTTCCAGAATATTACCGGGACTTCACCTCACAGGACGCGTGTTGTGCGGGGAACAGGAAGCATTACCGGCACGCGATCCTCCGATCTGGCCGGCCGGGTTGTGCGATCGCCTTCCGCCAGTCGCGGTGTGACCACTGCTGCCTCTCGTGGTGAAGCCGTCACACGTACACAGCATCCCGGTGCTGCCACCCGCGTTGACAGAAGTTTGCCTGCTGCCCGAAGTGCCGGCACCGTGACCCGTTCGGCTCCTTCGCAGACCAGAGGAGTGCGTCCCGCCAGCACGACCACACGCAGCACACAAGGCAGCGTCAACAGAACATCCTCCGCACCAAGGAGCACCGGCAGTGTTACCCGTTCATCCGGCAGTTCATCGACACAGGCCGCCCCCTCACGCTCCTCATCTACCAGTCGAAGTTCTGGTACGACAACCCGATCTTCAGGAGGCGGCTCTTCCGACTCCCGGGGCAGGGATTAATTATTATGGACTGGTAGATAATGGGTATTGCTTTTTTTAAAACTATCCGGATACTTCTGATTCCGGTTTTCCTGGTTGCCCTGTTCCTGCAAACAGCTTGGGCTCAGTATAGCTTTGACGCCCTCAGAATGGCGACACAAGTGCCCGGCCAGGATGCCCAAAGCATGGCGCAAGCCAGTTCATCTGTTGCCGGACTTCAGGGGTTTGGTTCCTTTTTAATCAACCCTGCCACAGCGGGACTGATTCAGGAAAGCTACTTTTCGGCGGGTATCGGTATGCGGGAGGTGTCGCAAAATACCACGTATCTGGGAACAGCCACTTCTTTTGATGACCAGCAAGCCGGCATCACCCATGTTGGCTTTGCGTACAGAGTACCCACCGTGGTGGGCAGCCTGGCACTTGGTGGCGGCTACAGTCAGACCGCAGACTACAACCAGGCCCACACCATCAGCGCCTTTAATGACTTCACAAGCCGGACCTACCAGTTTCTCACAGACTATACACAGGATATCGCGTTTAATACCTTCGCTATCGATGAGGCCAATGGTATGCTGGAATCCGTCTTTGAGTATGGCGGTTTTCAGGGGGTGAATCAGTTCGCCGAAACACGCAGAAGAGGGCAGTCCGCTGAATATCAGATATTTCTGGCCACAGAGTTTCAAAAGAATTTTTTCATCGGATTATCCCTTGGAATTCCGGTCTCCCAGTCTGTATTCCAACAGGTATTCATTGAATCTGATCCGCGAGATGGAGGCAAACCGCTCTATTCCGGAGAGGCAGGTACCGGCAGCTATAATGTTGACCGGATGCTTTTTGAAGAGAGGATCAGAGTCAACGCAGTGGGCCTGAACAGCCGTATCGGTTTTGTCTTTACCGGCTTGCCCATGCTGCAGGTCGGAGGAAGCTACAGTACTTCCACCCGCTGGAATGTGGAGGAGCGTTTCGATGCGTTCATACAGACACATTTCGATGATGTTGTAACGCTTGATGGAACGGTACTCACCGACGGTCAGGGTAATACTTACGGTCCTGTTATGAGCGATCGGCTGGACGGAGAATACTCCTACAAGCTGACTACACCGGCCCGCATGATGGCCGGTGTCTCAACCCGGGATCTTCCTTTTGCAAGACTATATGCATCTGTGGAGCGAATCGCCTACAGCCGCATCCGCTTCCGTGACTTTGATGTGCAGGACCGGGAAGTCCAGATCAATGAAAATAAGTTTGTCAGTGAAAACTTCAGTGATGTCTGGAATATTCGGGCCGGCGCCGCCATCACCCTTTTTGATCAGGTTGAGCCGCGCTTCGGATGGGCTATGATGGATAACCCGGTCAGCTATCTTGATGATAATATCAGACAGTTTCTGAGTTTCGGACTGGGAATCGGGCTGAACCAGAGCATGAGTCTTGACTTCGCCCTTCAATACGGTTTCTGGAATACAGAGGATGATCTGTACTATGTAGACCAGGCAACCGGCATAATCACAGACGGGCAAACCGGTGATCCCATTACTTTCATTGAAACGGCGGAGCAGGAAGTGTCGCGCCTGCATGCCGCTATTGGTTTGTCTATACGTTTTTAACGGGAGCGGGCATCCTCTTAAACCGGCCCAGAGATCACTTACTGCCGGCCAGGGCATCCTTTTTAACCGGCCCAGAGATCACCTATTACCGGTTTGAGTATCTTCTCTTTAAACGGCCCAGAGATCACCTATTGCCGGTTTGAGTATCTTCTCTTTAACCGAATCTGACATTACTATTTATCGGATCAGGAATCATCCTGCATTTTCTCTGCCTCCTGCGGACTGATGCCCTGCGGATTAACCGAAAACACAACCTTGTTGATGCGGCGCATTACCTGGGAAGCCGTGCTGCCCATCATGTAATTCCCCAGACCGCTGTGACCTGCCGCTGAAATGAAAACCATGTCGTGACCAACCCTTTTGGCAAGGTCCGTGATCTCCAAATGCGGTGCCCTGTTTCCGGTGACAACGTCTATGCTAACCTGATCGCGAACCTGGTGAAAGAAATGATCTGCCGTTTCCCTGAGATCTTTTCTTCGTCGTGCAGCAAGTTCTCCGGCGGCTGATGATCCGAAGAGTTGTTCGTCACTGATAATATGGACCAGGTGGATCGTGGCTCCGGCGACTTGGGCAATATGGCTTGCGAATGGGAACACACATTGCGCATTATCGGAAAAATCTGTCGTGACGAGAAGCGAAGCAAGATTTCCCAGGCTCGACTTCGCCGTGACGGTAATGACGGGCTTGCGGCAAAGCCGGAGAATTTTTTCAGTGACCGAGCCGATGATAAAACGACTGAAACCGGTTCGTCCGTGTGTTCCCATTACTACAAGATCATATTTTTCGGCATTGTATAATATCGCCCGGGCAGGATTCCCAACATCAAGAAGTGAGCCGGTCAGCAACCCGGAAGGAACCGCCTTACGGGCCGTTTCTTCCAGCCGGGCTCTGAGAACATTTTCGATCTCCGTGTATTTCTCATGGTGTGAAATCCCTGAACCCACATAATAAAACCCGTCCAGATCGGTCACCGGAATGTAGGCATGAAACGGAGTTACCGTACCGCCCAGTCGCTCAGCCAGAGAAGCAGCCGTTATCAAAGCCTGCTCACTGAGCTCGGAAAAATCAAGCGGTACCAGGATTTTTGGATTTTTCATCGCTTTTCTTTTTGTTTTTATGCCTGTTAATGGATATATACAAAAAAATAACGGTA
>SLHZ01000217.1 GCA_007135895.1 Balneolales bacterium
TCAGCACCGGCATCAGATGGGCACCCTCAACATAGCTGTCGGCCTCATGCTCGCATGAGATCCGGCAAAGACCATAAATTATTCAAAGTCAGATATATCGCGATAACATGTTAAAGATACTTTGCGTTGAAGACGACTACATTGCATCTTACTTGCTTCATGAGCAAATTGAACGAATGGGTTACAACATTATCGATAAGCTCGAGACGGGGGAAGAAGCACTCGAGATGCTGGAATGGCTCAAGCCCGACGTGATACTCATGGATATCAAACTCTCCGGCGAACTGGACGGAGTGGAAACCACGCGCCGCATCATGGAGGACGAGGATATCCCCGTGATTTTCATCACCGGCATGACCGACCCTGCCATCTGGAAGAGGGCTAAAGACTTGAATCCACATGCCTTTTTCACCAAACCGGTTGATTTGAAGGAGCTTCAAAAATCCATCGAAACCATCTTCACAAACAGAATGAACGGCTAATATCGCCGTCAGACAGGCAACGTTGAGCCGGACGGAATCAGCTCGGCCGCCTCCAGCCTGTTTACTTCTTTTTCAAGATCACCCAGTTCAGGTTGCCGGTATTGAAGCGAGAGCGCATGTATCGTCACCAAAGCCGAGCTGAGCATCATGGCCAGTATCGCGAAAAAAGGATGAAGCAAGCCCGCCAAAGCCAGGCCGACACCCACAATATTATAAATGACGGCCCAGAAAAAATTGATCCGGATCGTCTGTCTGATCTTGCGTGAGAACAGAAGCATCTCGCCAACAGCCTTCATATCGGGATGAAAAAGTACAAAATCGGCATTGTTGCGGACACTTAATGATCCGGTATAGACACCCACTCCCAGATCCGCCCGGTTAATAGCCATAAGATCATTGGTGCCGTCCCCAACAAAAAGCACACGGCCGTATTTACGCCGGTAATGATCCACAAGACCGGCTTTTTCTTCCGGTGAACACCCTCCATGATAATCAATATCTGTCAGCATGTCAGAAGGCAGCACGCTTTCCGGAGAAGCCGGGTCTCCACTCACCACTGCTACGGGCAGCCCGAGATTCTTTTTCAGGGAGTGGATGGCACGGGACAGATTCTCACGCGGCGGCTGATAAATGCTCAATACCGCCAGAAGTTCTCCATCCAGGAACAGGCCAAAGTCACTGTCGCCGAAGCGACCGCTTGCCGCAGGATGCTGATTGTTGACGAGCAGCACTACCCTTTCGTCTCTCTCATCCCTCTCATCTCTCCCCTTCTTTTCATCTTTCACGCTTTTTTCATCTTTCCCGTCTCTTTCATCTTTCACGCTTTTTTCATCTTTCCCGTCTTTTGCATCCGCTTCCTGATCTATCCAACTACCCCGCATTCCAATGCCTGTCAGGTACTCCACATGGCCTACACGCAGTGGTTTGAGATCATGATGATCCAGATAACGTCGTACCGCTCTTGCAAAAGGATGGGTCTGGTCCATTTCAAGACCGCCGGCCAATCTCATAAGCCGATGGCTGGTCCAGTCCGGATAAGGGGTTCTGCGGGAAATCTTCCTGATAGCCACACCTTCGGTCAGTGTTCCCGTTTTGTCAAACAGAACAACCCGAATGCCGGACAGTCTTTCCAAAGCGCTGCTGCCGCCCATCGCAACGATTCCGGTCCGATGCAGCCGCTGATGCGCTACCCATAACGCAGCCGGTGTCGAGATGGCAAAGGCACACGGGCAACCAATAAGCAGGACAGCCAGGTAGACCTTCAAGGCGGTGGATAAACTGTCATGAACCAGATACCAGATTAATCCTGATATGGATGCCAGTATCACTCCCGCAAGAAGCAGACTGGCCGCCCGGGTAGCCAGACGCTCATAATATCCGGGCCGCGATCGCATGGCACGGGCCCGTTCCAGATACTCCCGGAGCGATGACCGGTGCCAGGGCTCAAGCACTTCCAGCAGAACTCCTCCGTCCAGACTCACAGATCCGGCTGAAATGGTGTCACCAGCTTTTCTCCTGACAGGATCCGGCTCACCGGTCAGATGCGACTCATCCATCAGAACCGCACCCTCTGCCACCCGGGCGTCGAACAGAACAGCCTGACCCGCTTCGGTCAGACACCGATCCCCTTTTTTCAATGCTTCAACAGGCGTTCGAACTACAGATGGTGCAACGGATCCAAAAACAGATCCTGATGTGGTTTCGGCAGCCGCTTCATCTGAAGACTCTTTCACAGATTTTGCGACAGAACCGGTGGATCCTGAAGCGGATTGAGCAGCAGTTCCTCCCGAAGATTCTGTCACAGATTTTGCGACAGATTTTGCGACAGAGCCGGTGGATCCTGAAGCGGTCTCAGCAACAGTTCCTCCCGAAGATTCTGAGGCAAGACCGGTGCCACCCCTTTTATGATCCTCTACAACTTTACGGACTTCCGGAAGGCTGTCGGATTTCCAAAAGCGGGAGTAGTCGGCCAATCCCCGCTTGATGCGAGTATCAACAAGCAGGCTGCCGACATAAAAAGTGAGGATCATGGCCGATGTTTCAAAATAGGTCTCCCCCGACATGGTATTCCAGACCGACAGCAAATATGCAGCGCCTGAACCGGTAAAAATGAGGGTTGCCAGACTGAAACGGCGCTCACGGAACTCTCTTTTCAGATTCTCCAGAAAAGGTCCGGCCAATAGTAGAATCACCACGGTAGCCAGCACCAGACTGAGTAAACGCAAAAAAACCGGAGCGGCACTCTCTTCGAAATGCAATGTAATACTGATAAAGATGAGAAAAATGGAGGCAATAAGCGATAGGGCGAAGCGCAGATAGAGCATCTGCAACGGACTCATTCGCTCCGGTTGGCCGCCATCTGCCGGACGATGCTGATCCATCTCCCATACCATGCGGCAGCCAAAGCAGCAAAAAACCGGACCCTGTGATTCATGCTGCACCGGCAGCCCGCAATGCGTACAGGCTCTGCTGCGACAAGACTCATTCACAACTCAAGAAATGAATTCAATTCGCTCTCGGTCCACGCCTCGGTGCGACCTGCTGTCGCCTGCCTCATATTGCCCACCTGCTCCGGGCTCACTTCTCCGGCTTCGTTTCCGAAAGCATTGCGGATATAGGTTATTAGATGGGCCACATCCTGATCCGACAGCAACCGGCCGAAACCGGGCATGGCAGCATTATAGGTAACACCATCTCGAACAATTTCGCCACGCATTCCATGAAGCACTACGTTTACCGGTCTGGCAGGATCACCGGTGACCCATTCCGATCCAACCAGTGAAGGGAAAGCACCCCTCACCCCCGAACCATCCTGCTGATGGCATGACTGGCAGACCCGTGTGTAAACCTGCCGGCCGGCTGTCATGGGATCAATTTCTGTAACTACCGTCTCATCTGGAGCTTCGGAAAACAATACATGCGGGCGGTCAGATATTTCGCCATAGTAGCGTCCGAGATAGAAAAAGCCGAAAGCAAGCACCAGGAAAATAGTGACATACATCCACCATGGCCCGCGTTCATTCCCCTCTTCCGGTATCTGTGCCTCTTTTTCCAGGACAGCCCGGTGCAGCTCTTCCATGCTTTTGTAGTTTTCCCGGTCACCAAAATATGATTGGTCGGCCATCAGTCCACTCCTGCGATTTGCTGGTCAAGGGAAAGCAGATAGGCCACCAGATAGCGGGCATCGTCTGCCGGAAGTAGTTTTTTGCCGGGGATGCGGTAATCTTCGGGCAAAACCAGGCCCTCGCGTCCGGGACGTGCCTGCTCCCCCACTACCTCAAAAAGCCAGGGATGGGGCGGCATGATACTGTGGGGATTGATCGCCCTGGGCTGATACAGATTCAAATAGTGCCAGTCGGCTCCGGGCTGCCGCGCGCCGATATTGGCAAGGTCCGGCCCGGTACGCATCGTCCCAAGGTTGTGGGGAAGCAGGTTGCGGTAATCGGTCGGCAAACTGGCCCGTCCCCAGCCCCTCTCGTAATCGGCGCCAAACCCTCTGGGACGTGTCTGCTTTGAATGACAGTAGATACATCCTTCGCGGACAAAAATCCGATGGCCTTCTGCCACTTCAAAGGGAGCAAAATAATCGGGGGCTTTAA
>SLHZ01000077.1 GCA_007135895.1 Balneolales bacterium
ACACTTGCGTCCGCATGGCGCTAATAACCTACGACAACGTTTTACTGAAAAAATGGAAACAACACAAACCAAGCAAAAAATCAACCTGCAAAAGTCGGACCTTGAAATGATTTTGGACCGGTATCAGTATTCCGATGATATCCGTGACAACATTAAACGTGAAAACCTGTTGCCGGCAACACTGCTCTCCAGACTACACTCCTCTTACCCTCAATATTCCGGTATCATGGAGTCAGCCGAATTTCTTTTTACGGGGAAACAGCGTTATTCCGGTCTGGAGGGCTTCAAGGAAATCGTCGAAATACTGGAGAGAAACGGCATCGATATCGGTCACATCAAGGAACGGGAGCTCTTTATCGACGTTTATCGTTTTCTGGCCACCAAGCACGTACTCAATAAAATCAACTGGCAAAACTTCGAGAAAGACTCGCTCTTTCAGCTTGTTTTCCCACAGCCCGGAATGATCAAGGGCGAGATTGTTCAGCGTTACAAGGATGCCGCCTCCGAAGAAGAACGACAACGACTGGTGCGTGAGTATCAGATGAAGTTCACCAATCCGCATGACGGCAAGCAGCTGCTCAACAAACCCTGGTTCAAGAACGAACAGGATGAGCTGGAAATCCTCCGGGGCAGCCAGCATAAATACCCGCCCTGCCAGCTCATATTCGACAAGTCCACACAAAACTGCTTCTCCTTCTGCACCTACTGTTTCCGGCATGCCCAGGTTCGTGGTGACGAAGACATGTTTGTCCAGGAGGATATTGAACAGGTACACCAATATCTGCGGATGCACAAGGAGGTCACCGATGTTCTGATCACCGGAGGCGATGCCGGCTACTTGCCGATTGAGCGGCTGGAGGAATACGTCACCCCTTTTATGGAAGACGAGGAACTCCTTCATATTAAAACCCTTCGTCTGGGTTCCAGGGCTCTCACTTTCATGCCGGAGATGATTCTTACCGGCAAATACCAGGCATTTCTGGATCTCTTCCACAAGCTCTACGATCACGGTATCCAGGTTGTTTGGATGGCTCACTTTTCCACACCCAGAGAGGTGCTGAACCCGTCGACCATCGCTGCCATTCGCCGCCTCAAGGCCCATGGGGTAGCCGTAAAGAGCCAGAGTCCCATCATGAATCACATCAGCCTGTTTACCGATGCCAATGGCAACGTTGATGTGGATAAATCCGCTCAGAACTGGATCGATATGGGAAATATCTTCGGAATGCTGTCGGTCGGCTTCCACTCCATGTACTGTGCACGTCCCACCGGTGAGCACCACTATTTCACAGCGCCTCTTGCCGATATCATCAAGGTGTTCAACAAGGTATACCGGACCCTGCCCTCCATCAGCCGGCCCTCCCGCTATATCACCATGACGGCTTCAGCCGGCAAGATATCGCTCATTGGGGCCATGGAAGTAGAGGGTAAAAAAGTGTTTGTCCTCAAATTCAACGAAGGAAGAAACATGGAGTGGATTGACGAGGTCTATCTGGCACATTACGATGAAAAAGAGCATACCATCGAAAACCTCAAGCCCTTCGAAACCGGCCGATTTTTCTACGAAGACGAGTTGGCAGCCATTGAACAAAACCTCGAAGAAAAGCTGCAGAAACAGATCGATCTCGAAGAGCATTCCTGAAGAAGAGCATTCCTGATCCAGCAGCCATTGCGAGTCAAATACCTCTGAACCATACCAAACAGGTAAAAAATGATTAATAAAATTATTCCATCCGCAGCAGAGGCCGTTGCAGAAATTGGAGACGGTGCCACCGTTATGATAGGAGGGTTTGGTGAGGCCGGAAGTCCCATCGAACTCATTCACGCACTGATCGACAGCGGCCCAAAAAATTTAACCGTTATCAGCAACAACACCGGAAGCGGTCATATAGGATTGGCAGCTCTTATTGAAAACCGCCAGGTGGGCAAGATGATCTGCTCTTTCCCCCGAACCGCCAATTCCAAGGTTTTTCCGGAGCTTTACCATAACGGCGAAATCGAACTCGAACTCGTGCCACAGGGCACGCTGGCAGAACGCATTCGTGCCGGTGGTGCGGGAATACCGGCTTTTTATACTCCCACATCGGTGAATACACCACTGGCGGAGGGCAAGGAGACTCGTGTTTTTGACGGCCTGACCTGTGTGCTCGAATATGGTCTCAAAGCGGATTTCTCCCTGGTCAAATGTCACCGGGCAGACCGTTACGGCAATCTCACTTATAACAAGACGGCCCGGAATTTTGGCCCCATCATGTGCACAGCTGCCACGACAACCATCGTTCAAACCCGAAAAGTGGTCGAGCTGGGTGAGATTGATCCCGAAATAGTGGTCACCCCGGGCATTTTTGTCCAGAAAGTCGTTGAAATCACCAACCCGGCAGATGAATCTAAACTTGTTGCAGAAGAAAGGAGGTACCCATGGTAAGCAAAGATGAAAAAATGGGCTGGAGTGTCAGCGAAATGGCACAGAAAGCCGCCCTTGATATTCCCGATGGCGCTTATGTAAATCTTGGAATCGGTATGCCGGAACTGGTCGCTGCTTTCGTGCCCGAAGGCAGAGAGGTGATCTATCACACGGAAAACGGCCTCCTCGGCATGGGACCGGGACCGGATCCCGAGGACGAAAACCCGGAATTGATCAACGCCGGGAAAAAGCCCGTAACGGCTATCCCTGGATCCTGCTTCTTTCATCATGCCGACAGCTTCACCATGATACGGGGCCGGCATATTGACGTATGTGTCCTGGGTGCCATGCAGGTATCGGAAGAGGGCGATCTGGCCAACTGGTCAACCGGAGCTCCCAATGCCATTCCCGCTGTGGGAGGAGCCATGGATCTGGTGGCCGGTATCAAGACCATCTTTGTCATCAGCCGGCACAACACCAAAACCGGAGACCCCAAGATTGTCAAGAAGTGCACCTACCCGCTCACCGGCAAGGCGGTTGTAGATCGCATTTACACCGATCTGGCGATTCTCGATGTCACCAAAGACGGCCTTTTTGTCCGTGAACTCGGACCGGGAGTCACCTTTGAATATCTGCAGGAACATACCGAAGCTACTCTTCGCCGCTATCCGGAAACGGCGTCCCGAGAGTCTTGAAAATAATACCCCATACCCGGAACCAACCCTTATCAAACTGCCATGAGCACAAAAACCGATCCGTCCGGAACACACCAGCGGTCTGCCGAGGAAATCTATAAAGACGCCTGCGAAGTCCTCACCGGTGGAGTCAGCCGCAACACCGTCTACCGCAAACCTCATCCTTTTTACGCATCCTGGGCATCCGGTTGCTATGTGACCGATATTCAGGGAATCCAGCGTCTGGATTTTGCAAACAACATGGCGTCTCTCATCCATGGCCACTCCCATCCCGCCATCGTCCACGCCGTAACCGAGCAGCTCCAGAAAGGCTCGGCCTATACCATGGCTACCGAAGCCGAAGTCATGTACGCGCAACACCTGTGCAAGCGGATTGAAAGTTTTGAAAAAATCCGGTTCGTCAATTCGGGCACAGAAGCGGTGATGGCCATGATCAAAGCGGCAAGAGCTTTTACCGGAAGGCCCAAAATCGCAAAAGCAGAAGGCACCTACCATGGCACCTATGATTTTGCCGAGATAAGTCAAACCTCGAATCCTTCGAACTGGGGAGACCTTTCCAAGCCCAACCGTAATCCGCTTGCCAGCGGCACACCGCAGGGAGTAATGGATAACGTCATTATCTACCCCTACAACGAAATCGATCTCACGCTCGCCCTGCTTGATGCCGAAGCCGAAGATATTGCATGTGTTATCATCGATCCCGTACCGCATCGTGTAGGGCTCTTTCCCGGCTCATCGGAATTTGTGGAGGCCATCTACAACTGGACACGGAAAAACGGGGCGTTGATGGTCTTCGACGAAGTGGTAACCCTACGTGTCAACTACGGTGGCGCCCAGCAGAACTACCCGGTAAAACCGGATCTCACGGCTGTTGGTAAGATCATTGGCGGCGGGTTTCCGGTAGGAGCCCTGGCCGGTCGATCGGATATCATGAGAGTGCTGGATCC
>SLHZ01000246.1 GCA_007135895.1 Balneolales bacterium
GCCGGAAAGCTCTTCGTGCCGTTTCTTCATGGCATTGCGTTCCTCCGCCAGGCTGCTGATTTTCTTCCGTCCTGACTCCCGCTCGCCCAGAAGCCGCTCCTGCTGCTCCCCGGCATTTTCAATGCGGGCCTCAAGCCGGACCTGGAGGTTCTGGAGATCGGCAAGGCTGCGATTGACTCCGGCATAGGCCTGACGATTCTCTTCGAGTTTGTCGCGGACATTCCGAACCTGTTCACGGCAGGAGCCCAGAGTCTGCTCGGCCAGGTGACGGTCCCGGATGATTTTTTGAAGTGATTCTTCGGCTTGACCGAGTTCCTTCCGGTTGTTTTCAAGGTTTGACCGCAGATCCCGGATATCGCTTTCCGCCTGGGTGATATCGGTTTCATACTGGCGTATGACGCCTTCTTCGCTCTTTATTTTCTGCCTGGCAATTTCGATTTGCGTGCGCTTGTCCTGGATATCGGCAAGAGTGCCCGTCAGCTTTTTCCGCACCTCGTTTTGAATCTGCTCCCGGTCCATAAGTTCGTTATGGGCCTGTTCGATATTCTTTTCCAGCAGTTCATGCCGCTGACGCAACTCTTCACGACTTGCTGAAGCGCCGGCAATTTGATCGAGCAGCGGGTCCAGGTCGTTGCGGATATTCCTGTACTCTTCCATGGCAATGGCCTTGTCAAGGAACTTCATCTCTTTCTGATACTTACGTGCCCGGTCGGCACGGGAGGCCTGTATCTGGAGCGAGCGGGTTTTTTTTCTGATCTCAACCAGTATATCCTCCAGCCGCTGCATATCGGCCCGGGTGTTCTCCAGCTTCTTGAGGGTCTGTTTTTTTCTCTCCTTGAATCGTGTGATGCCCGCCGCTTCTTCAAAAAGCTTGCGGCGGTCATTGTTTTTATCATTGAGGATCTCCTCAACCATCTTGAGTTCGATCACCGAGTAGGCGTTCGATCCCATACCGGTATCCATGAAAAGGTCCGTTATGTCCCGGAGGCGGCATGGCTTGCGGTTGAGCAGATAATCACTGTCACCGGAACGGTACAGGCGCCGGGTGACGGTGACATCGGTGAACTCAATGGGCAGAATACCTTTGTTATTGGTAATGGTGACGGACACCTCGGCCATACCCAATGCTTTTTTTGTGGCGGTGCCGTTGAAAATAACATTGGTCATGGTGGCTGAACGCAGCAGACTGGGTCGCTGTTCGCCCAGTACCCAGCGAAGGGCATCTACAATATTGGACTTGCCACAACCGTTCGGGCCGACGATAGCGGTAACGCCCTTGTCGAACGTGACCCTTGTTTTATGGGGGAAGCTTTTAAAACCCTGCAGCTCGAGTTCGGCAAGATACATGAAAAAAGATCTCCGGCTAGGGTTAGACCGTCATAATCTCTTCTTCCTTGTCTTTGAGCATTTGCTCTACTTTGGAGATATAGGAATCGGTGATTTTCTGGAGTTCGCTTTCTGCTGTGAAACGGGAGTCTTCGGGAAGAGAATCGTTTTTAACCCGATCCTTGATGGTATCCTTAAGCTCTCTCCTGTTGTTGCGGATACTCACCCTTGCCTGTTCCGCCTTGTCGCGTGAAACCTTGACCAGCTCCTTGCGCCGCTCCTCGGAGAGGACGGGCAGGGGGATCCGGATCAATGTTCCGTCGTTATTGGGGTTAAGCCCCAGACCGGACGACATGATGGCTTTTTCAATCTCCTTGATGGAGGATTTGTCAAACGGTTCCACGGTCAGCAGTCGCGGGTCGGGAGCCGAGATATTCGCCAGCTGGTTCAGAGGGGTTTGCGTGCCGTAGTAATCGACCTTGATGCCATCAAGCAGTAGAGGGGAGGCCTTGCCGGCCCGGATATGATTGAATTCACGTTTCAGAAAAGCGAGGGCGTCTTCCATTTGAAGTGTCGCCTGATCGAGATGTTCTTGCAGTTCCGGTATCATAGCATCTGACATATTATGAGTGTACTGAAAATGAAATCAGATGCGAAATATATGATAAATTGGATTAAAAAAAATGTTGAGCCGGTCAGACCGGTGTGTCCGGACTGCAAAGCTGTCACTTAAATTGCGTTCCTTCGGTCGCTGATATCGTGGTGTGTCCGGATTGCAGGGCTGGTCCGCCGGACAGATCCGTCAGTCAGGATGGCCGGATCAGTCAGGATGGTCGGATCAGTCAGGATGGCCGGATTGGATCTTCGGGATAGGCCAATCAGTCCCAGTGAACACGGGTGCCGATCACCTCACCGCGCAGCAACCGGACCAGGTTTGTCGGATGATCCATATTAAAGACCTGAATGGGGGTCTTGTTGTCGCGGCACAGTGTAAAAGCCGTGAGGTCCATGACCGAGAGCCGCAGCCGGAGAACTTCGTCACCGGAAATGGCATCGAATTTTGTGGCATCCGGACTCTTTTCCGGGTCTTTGTCGTATATGCCGTCGACCCGTGTGCCCTTCAGGATGGCATCGGCCTCGATCTCAATGGCGCGCAATGATGCGGCGGTATCGGTGGTGAAGTAGGGATTACCGGTACCGGCGCCGAAAATAACCACGCGGCCTTTTTCGAGGTGGCGGACCGCCCTTCGGCGAATGTAGGGTTCGGCAATCTGCTCCATTCGAATGGCCGACATGAGCCGGGTGTGGACTCCCTTGCGTTCCAGCGCATCCTGCAGGGCCATACTGTTGATCATGGTAGCCATCATCCCCATGTAGTCTCCCTGAACGCGATCCATTCCCTGTGTGGCGCCTCGCACCCCGCGAAAGATATTGCCTCCGCCGATCACGATGGCAATTTGCGCCCCGGTTTTTTTTGCTTCCTGGATCTCCGCTGCATAGCGCAGGAGCACCTCAGCATCAATTCCATGGCCCTGTTTTCCAAGCAGGGACTCTCCGCTGAGCTTAAGCACAACCCGCTTGTAGGGTATGTCGGTTATTTCCTCTGTTTTTAGCATAGTCTCCCCCCGGATATTAACGTGTTTACCGCCTTTTTCAAGCAGCAGAAATCAACCGGCACCCAACTGAATGCGAACAAATGAGAGGACCTCAGGCGAACCGGCCTTTTCAAGATATTCCCGGACGCTCAGTGAGCCGTCTTTGACAAACTTCTGCTCCAGCAGGACCCGCTCTTCAAAGAAGCGCCGGATCTTGCCGGTTGCAGCTTTTTCCGCGATCTCACGTGTCTTGCCTTCATTAATAAGTTGGTCAATGGCAATTTCTTTTTCTTTTTCCAGAGTGCCGGCATCCACTTCCTCACGCTTTACGGCAATCGGATTCATGGCGGCAACCTGCATGGCCACGTCTTTGGCGGCATCGGTGTTCTCCAGCGTGCCTTTGAATTCGACCAGAACACATAGCTGGTTGCCGGGGTGGATATAGTCGATAATCGAACCGTCAGTTTTCAGGGTTTCAAATCGTCCGATGTCAATTTTTTCACCTATTTTTCCGATCAGGTCCTTGAGCCGGTCCGCGATGGTGACCTGGCCGGTCTTGAGATCAAGCAAAGCCTGGCGATCAGCCGGTTCGTTCTCAAACATGAGTCGGGCAAATTCCTTTGCATCGGCCACGAAATCTTCGTTTTTGGCAACGAAGTCGGTTTCGCAGTTGAGCTCCAGAGCCACCGCTTTTTTCCGGTCTTCGGAAATATGTGTGACGATGACACCCTGATTGGCCTGGCGGTCGGCCCGTTTTTCTGATACTTTCTGTCCTTTTTTCCGCAGAAGCTCCACGGCTTTTTCCATGTCACCGCCCGATTCGGTCAGCGCTTTCTTGCAATCCATCATTCCGGCTCCGGTCTGATCCCGGAGTTTTTTCACATCAGCTGCAGTAATACTCATGATTTTCGATAAAAAAGTTTAGGGGTTTGTTTCTGTTTCCGGGCCAAAGAACTCTGTTTCGTGACCGTTGCTATTTTTCCTTTTGCTCTTCCGGTTTTTCTACCGGTTTTTTAGCAGAATCGGAGGACTCTTTCTTCGCGGTTTTGTCCGCCGCTTTATCGGATGATTTGTCCGCCGCCTTGTCCGCTGCTTTTCCGGCCGTTGCGGATTTCTTTTCCTCAGCCGGTTCTTTTGCGGGTTTTTCTTTGGCGCCGCCGGTTTTCTCTTCAGCTGTTGCGGATTTCTTTTCCTCAGCCGGTTCTTCTTTTGCGGGCTTTTCTTTGTCCGCCGCCTTGTCCGCTGCTTTTCCGGCCGTTGCGGATATCTTTTCCTCAGCCGGTTCTTTTGCGGGTTTTTCTTTGGCGCCGCCGGTTTTCTCTTGAGCCGTTGCGGATTTTTTTTCCTCTGCCGGTTCTTCTTTTACTTTCTTTTCGGCAGCAGGTTTATCGCTCACGGGCGCTTCCCCGGTTTTTCCGGCCTCTTTTTCCGGTGCCTTGTCGCGGGATGATGTGCCTGCTTTCACCACCGCCGGTTTTGTTTTGCGTGTCCGCTTGCGGCGGACCGTTTTCACATCGGACTCGGTGAGTTCTGCGGGTTCCTCTGCATCCTCGTCGGTTGCCATGCTTTCGGCGGCAAGCTGTTCTTCCTGATAGGCTTCTCTTTCGGCCATACCCTGAATGATGGCATCAGCGAAGTTGGAAGCAATCAGCTGAATGGCCTTGGCCGCATCATCGTTGCATGGAATGATGTAATCGGGCACATCGGGGTCGCAGTTGGTGTCGACCAGTGCGAATATCGGGATATTCAATTTGAGCGCTTCATTAACGGCAATATTCTCTTTTACAATATCCACTACAAAAAGGGCGCCGGGAATGCGACCCATTTTGGATATACCGCCCATTACGTCTTCGAGTTTCTGCTTTTCCCGATCAAGCATCAACCGCTCCTTCTTGGTGATGTTGTCATAGGTGCCATCGGTCTGCATGGCGTGAATCTCCTCCATGCGCGAAATACTCTTGCGGATGGTGACAAAGTTTGTCAGCATGCCGCCCAGCCACCGGTGAGTCACATACGGCATATTGCAACGCATCGCCTCAGTCCGGATGATCTCCTGGGCCTGCTTTTTGGTTCCGACAAACAGAACCTGCTTGCCGGACCGCGCTACCTTGGTGATCTCGTCGAGTGACTCTTGCAGAAGGGCATGGGTCTTGTTCAGGTCAATGATGTGTATCCCATTGCGCTGCATAAAGATGAATTCACGCATTTTGGGATTCCAGCGACGGGTGAGATGGCCGAAGTGCGCTCCTGCTTTGAGCAGCTCCTCGACCGTTGCTGCTTTGGCCATAAGAATAGGTATTATCAGGTTGAGGTTAATCCACTACACAGGTCCGCCCCAAAGATAGATTCCCGATGAATGTCATCGGGAACACCCCGTCCCGGGTCGCTGTGTATGTGTGATATGAATGAAAAAAACGGCTGGCAGACCAGACCGTTGGTAAATCAGCGTTTCGAAAACTGGAATCGCTTGCGTGCTTTGGGCTGACCGTATTTCTTGCGTTCCACCATGCGGTCGTCCCTTGTGAGCAGCCGTTGCGATTTCAGTGCGGTGTGCTTGTCGGGTTCCAGTGCATTCAGGGCACGGGCAATACCGAGTTGCACGGCGTCGGCCTGACCGGTGACACCCCCGCCGCGAACGGTAACTTTGACGTCATACTTACCGGTTGTCTCTGTGACTTCAAAGGGCAGATTGACCGTTTTCTGTTGCGACGGCAGTACAAAAAACTCCTTCATGGGTTTTTTGTTGACAATGATATCACCCTTGCCGTGCTGTACGTAAACTCGGGCTGTTGCAGTTTTCCTTCGTCCGATATAGGATTGATTCGCCATGTTCAAAGTTCGATTTTTTCAGGTTTTTGCGCCTTCAGGGTATGCTCAGGTCCGGCAAATACACGCAGGTTGGTCAGGATCTTGCGGCCGAGACTGTTTTTGGGAAGCATGCCCTTGACGGCATTCCTCACCAGGAAGGTCGGGTCTTTTTTCAGCATTTCTTCCGGATTGGTAAACCGGGTTCCACCGGGATACCCGGAATGGCGAAAATACTGCTTATCCTGCATTTTTTTACCGGAAAGGGTGACTTTTTCGGCGTTAACGACAATAACATTATCACCGGTGTCCATGTGCGGTGTGAATTGCGGTTTGTTCTTCCCCCGCAGAATGCTGGCAATTTTACTGCTAAGCCTGCCCAGAGGCTGGCCCTCGGCATCAACCAGAAGCCACTTTTTCTGGATGTCACCGGCTTTTGCCGAATATGTTTTGAAACTCTCGGTTTTCACGTTGTTTGGGATTTGGTAATCACGAAAAAAAGAATGCCACAGTGAGCACAATAGTCAAGTCCGGAAATATAATGCTAAATTTTTATACGTGCAACCAAAAGCGAAACCTCAAATGGCATCATAGTCACGGAGTAACAGGATTTCTGATTCCTTCCCGTTTTTTATTTCTTGCGGGTATTTCTGCGGGGTTTGCTATTTTCGATGGATGTAACCCGAAGCACAAGTTCAACCTTAACGAGAAGTGCTGCCTGAAAAAAGGCGTACAACCCGTAAACGAGGGCGCAGTCCGAAACGAATAAACCGCAGCCCGAAAGGCGCAGTCTGAAACGAATATCCCGCAGCCCGAAAGGCGAAGTCTGAAATGAATATCCCGCAGCCCGAAAGGCGCAGTCCGAAACGAATAAACCGCAGCCCGAAAGGCGCAGTCTGAAACGAATATCCCGCAACCAGTATGGCTGTAAATGTTGTCATCGTGTAATAAAATGAATCTGAGGTGAAATATGGAAAATCATCTGCGATACCCTACCGCAAAAGCACTTTCGGCACGCGGTCTGTGGATACTGTTCATGGTATTGACGGCCGCTCCTGTGATGGCGCAGTCTCTGCCCATGCGGGATCCGGAGCAGGCCGGCATGGATCCTTTGCGTTTTGTGCTGGCGGATAGTGTGATCGAAGCTGCTATTGCCGGCGGCCAGACTCCGGGCGCCGTACTCCTGGTCGTCCGCGACCGGCACATAGTCTACCGTAAAGCCTATGGTTGGAAACAGCAGGTGCCGGATCCCCGGCCGATGACACCGGAGACGATTTTCGACCTGGCCTCTCTTACCAAACCGGTGGCAACGGCTGCTGCCGCCATGCAGCTCGTGGAAAAGGGCGTGCTTCGCATGAGTGATCCGGTTTCACGTTATCTGCCCGAATTCAGACGTTTTGGCAACCTGGATGTGCCGCTCCGCCAACGGCCGCAGGTCCGGCATCTCATGACACATACCGCCGGACTTCCATCGTATGCATCGGTCGAACGGCTCAAAAGACGATACGGTGCGGCCGCCGGGGACTCCCTGATGGGGTACCTGAGCACGCTGCCGGACCGTCCGGCAGCCGGAGCCGACTACACCTACAGCTGTCCGAGTTTCATTACTCTCCAAAAAGTAGTTGAAGCTGCGGCAGAAATGACGCTCGACGAATATACCCGCGAGTACATATTTAGCCCTCTCGGCATGGACGATACGTTTTTTGTCCCGCTTTCCAAACATGAGCCAACTCCGCTCCAGCCGATTCCTGCGGTGCAAATGAGTCGTATTGCTCCGACGGTATATACTCCGGATACCGGGGTGGTAGCAGGTGTGGTTCACGATCCGCTGGCACGTGAAGTGATGGCAGGTGTATCCGGCAATGCCGGTCTCTTCTCTACAGCCGATGATCTTGCGCTGTTTGCGGCCATGCTGATTAACATGGGTGAAATCAACGGCAGGCGGGTTCTCAGCCCGGCCTCCGTGCGGGTCATGACCGAGCCGCCTTCCGGACTGGAACATTATGGCAGAACACCGGGCTGGGATTATTCTTCTTCTTTTGCCTCCAACCAGGGTGATCTGATGGGCCCTCGGACATTCGGCCATACCGGCTATACGGGGACATCACTGGTGGTGGATCCCGATTCACGTGTGGCCATCATCTTGCTGACCAACCGGGTCTACCCTGATGATACAACCAGTGTGGTGGACCTGCGTGCCAAGGTGGCCAATATCATCGCCGGATCGGTCTTGTCCGCAATGAACGATGATGATTGACCGGATTGTTAACTCAGAATAACCGTCCAACACAACTTATATCCCGTTAACCGTATATGACATCCATGAACCGAAGAGAATACCTGACCACTACGCTCGGTGGCTTTGCCCTGATGGGGGCCGGAAGCATCGCCAGCGCATCCAGCCTGCTTCCACTGGCCGAAACGGCTTCATCCGACGGAATCAGACAGGACGGAATCAGACAGGATAACAGCTCCGGTAACCCGGCGACATACACTTTGCCCCATCTTGCCTACTCCTATGATGCGCTGGAGCCGCATATTGATGCACAGACCATGGAGCTGCATCACAGTATTCATCACCAGAGTTATGTCAACGGTCTGAACCTGGCACTCGCCCGCCTGGAACAGGCACGTGAAACCGGTGATTTTGCCCTGGTAAAACACTGGTCCAAAGAGATTGGCTTTCATGGTGCCGGTCACTTCCTGCATGAAATATTCTGGAGTGTAATGAGTCCCGATGGAGGCGGAAAACCAAAAGATGCCGATCTGAAAAAAGCCATCGACCGGTCGTTTGGAGGTTTTGATGCTTTTGAAGCTCACTATGTGGCGGCTTCTTCGGCCGTGGAGGCCAGTGGCTGGGGAATACTGGCCTGGGAACCCACATTGAATCGCCTGATGGTTCTGCAGGCCGAAAAGCACCAGAATCTCTCTCCCATGGTCACCGTGCCGCTATTGCCTGTTGACGTTTGGGAGCACGCTTATTATTTAAGATACCAGAATCGCCGTGCCGATTATGTGCGTGCCTTCATGAAGGTTGTCGACTGGGAGGCTGTAGCCGAACGGTATCATCAGGCGCGTCAGGTTCTCGGCTAAAAAAACAGGGTCACTGCCCGGCCTGTTTCAGAAATCCGGTTTTTTCGGTACCCGGGAGGCCGTGCATGGTGAAACGCAGAAGCAGCCGGTGCCGGAGCGGAGTGGCCAGCAGCCCCCGCACAACCAAATTGCGCCACCCTGACATCCTGCTGGCACCTCCGAGCTTCATGTTGAATTCCGCCCGGGAGATGGCTTTACGGGCTCGTTTTCGAACGGTTTGATTGTAGCGGTCAGCCGCCTGGTCCCGTTTAATTTTTCCCTTTCGGAAATCAGTGATGATTTTGATGGCATCGGCTGCATCCAGCCATCCAAGGTTCATTCCCTGTCCTCCGATAGGGCTGACGATGTGGGCGGCATCGCCGGCCAGCAGGATGCGATTTCGCCAGCATGCATCCGCCAGATACCTCTCCACTCCAAAGGCAGAAAACATCCTGTTCTCATCTCTTTCCGGCTTCAGGCCACAGCGCTGACTGATTACCCTGACAAGTCCGGCGGGATCGGAAAGCGGCGGGCCATCCGGCTGCTGGACAACCCACCTCCGAAGGCCACCCGGCAGCGGGAAGCACTCGACCATTCCTTCCGGGTGAAGAAAAATGACGGCGTCATTGCCAAAAGCCGTGTCATCGGTGAAGTCACCCATGGCATAACGGTTTTGGTATGCTCTGCCGCGAAACCGGATACCGAGCTGCTCCCGGATGAAGCTGTTCTTGCCATCACAGGCAAGAAGCAGCCTTGTCTTGAGTGAAAAGGAAGGCCCTTGTACGGATTGTGCCGTCAATGATACAACTCCGCTGCTGAAGTCCCCTTCCGGGTCTTCTATTTGCTGAAAATCCGTCAGAGTACAACCTCGCCGGACCATGTTGCGGTCGTGCCGCCTCAGCTCATCTTCCAGCAGCGCCTCGGTCTGCCATTGTGGCAGGGCCAGGATGAACGGGCAGTCCCCGGGCAGTTCCCGAAAATCAAGATATCCGAGGATTTTTCCGAAGCCGCTGCTTGCAATCCCCTTGCGGATGACGATGCCCCCGGTAACGAATTGTTCCAGTAATCCGACGGACTTCAGAAGCCGGAGCGAGGGGGGATGAATGCCGATGGAACGGGAATGGTGTCGCGGTTCGCTTCTTTTTTCAAGAATCAGGGTCCGTAAACCGGCCCGGTACGCCAGCAGACCCGCGAGAAGACCGGTGGCTCCGCCTCCGGCAATCACCACGTCATAGATTTCATCGTCATGAAGGAAAGCGTCATGCGTCAGCGTGTTCTCCGGCTTGTTTATCAGTGTGTTCTCAGGCTTGCTCATCAGCGTGTATTCCGGCTTGTTTATCAGTGTGTTCACTGCATTGCTGGGCAGTGTATTCACTGCATTGCTGGAAGAGGAAGGAGAAAGGGAAGGGAAAGGGATTGGGTCCATTGTCACCAATTCAGTTTGGAAGAAGGGAGCTGCCGGTTTTTTTCAGGGCTCATGGATGGCCAGAAGGCGGAAGGGAAACTGCCGGAATACCTTCCAGCGGACCGATACCATTGCAGAGAGTTCTTTGTGCGTGTAGCTTTTTTTTATGGAGATCCTTCCATCCTCGCGTATGTAGGAACCCCGGAAAAGCAGGAGCGTGGCGGCTGAAAACAGAGCGTATCCTGTCGCTGAACGTTCAATATCACTGCAAATGACTTTCCGGACGGCCAGTCCCCTGAGTGATTCGAGGAAATCCGGCAACATCTTTTCATCGAGATGGTGCAACACATGATTGGATATGACAAAGTCATAACGTTTTCCTTCATCCAGCAGAGAGTAACTGTCGGTCTGCCGGAACCGGAGCCGGCGGTTTTCCCGGCTGTTCGCAAGGGCAAAGCGGATAGCCCTGGGATCAGGATCGACTCCGGTAACCACAAGGTCCAGACCATCCCGTTGCGCCCAGGCGGCGATTTTCCGGGTAATATCGCCGCCTCCGCATCCCACATCAAGCAGCTTCCATGTCTGTCCCCGGTTCATCAAGGGACGCAGATGATGGCGGTACAGTCGGTCCCATCCGGAAAGAAGATGGTTGACGATCGAGAAGTTACGATAGGTTCGATCGAGAATAACTGGATCACAGTCGTGACGGTCCATCCATTCTACCAGGTCGCCTTGTCTCTTGTTAAGCGGATGATTCATCATTAGAGGATGGGAGGGTCGGCCGGGCCTGCGTCCTGAATCGCCTTGCGGAAGAGGCCGGTTTCGATGGTCAGGCCAGGTCCGAACGACATGGCAAACAATATCTTGTTATTGCCCGACCCGTTAGCTTTTACGGACTGTTCGGCTTTTCCCGATTGTTCGTTACGGGTTTCAGTCCGCTGGCCCGAGGCAGACAGGTCGGCTTGTTTTCTGGTTGGGCGTGCCGTACCGTCAGGAGCCTCTTCGACGAGCTGTTTGAGGACAAACAGGATGGTGGCACTGCTCATGTTTCCGTATTTGGCAAGTACATGCCGGGAGGCCTCCATCTGGGAGTCATTCAGGTCAAGGGCGTGCTGGATATTATCCAGGATGGCGCGTCCTCCGGGATGGATCGCCCATTCCGATAGCTGCTCTCTGCTGATGCCGGCACTCTTGAGTATGCGCTCGAGTGCCGGGGCGATATTGGACCGTATGATATCGGGGACATAGGTCGAAAGTTTCATGATAAAACCTTCGTTGCCGATCGTCCAGGCCATGTCCTGCTCCCCTTCGCTGGTCAGATCACTGTGGAAGGAGATCATTTCCAGTGGTATCTGGTTGTGGCTTTCCGGGTTTCCATCATGATCAGGCTGCCCGGCCGTCTGGAAACCCGGCTTTTCGGCCGATCCGTCATTCAGTTCCCTTGCCTTGTGATTCAGTTCCTTTGATCTTTCATTCTGTTCCGTCTGCGGAGTATTTGGCTGCCCGGTCGCCCGGGAACCAGGCTTTTCGTTCGGCCCGGGAAATCCGGGCTTGCGGCTGCTGACCAAAACACCGGCACCCCCGTCGGCAAAGACCGAGGAGGCGATAATGGAGTCCGTATCATCAGAAAACCGAAGGTGCAACGTGCACAGCTCCACGCATATGACCATGACGACCGCTTCGGGTCGGGCCATGCAGATGCTATGTGCCATCTTGAGTCCCTGAAAAGCGGCGTAACAGCCCATGAAGCCGATATGATAGCGTTCAATGGTTTTATTGAGCCCGAGATCCCTGATCAGGTAGTAATCAGGTCCGGGTGCAAAAAAACCGGTGCACGATACGGTAATGAGATGTGTGATGTCCTCTTTTGAAAATGTCGTGCTTCCCTGGAGCAGGCGGTTGCCTGTCTGATAGAAAAGTTTACGGGCCTCACGGGTGTAGATGGCATTACGGACCCTTGTGTCCGGTGACGGCTTGCGCTCGCCATTGGTGGAAAAGAAGAGCGAGTCCCCTCCGTTTTCTTCAAAGTCCCGGACCACTGAGTGTCTTTTCTCGATGCCGCAACGCTGATAGACACTGCGTATAACGCGTCGCAGCGCAGTACGTTCGCTTACATGCTCCTGCATCAGCTCGCCGATGAAGGATTGGTCGTAGGACTTGGAAGGAACAGCGGTTTCAATACGATGGATGTAGACGGACATGCTGATCAGGTGCTGGTTATGAGGTAGAAGCGGATGTTGTGCAGTACAGCCGCAACGCTGAGTCCGGCGATCAGGCCGGTCCACAATCCAACAGGCCCCCACCCCAAAATCATTCCCAGCAGATAGCCCAGGGGAATTCCGATGACCCAGTAGGCGGCAAGGTTGACAAACATCGGGATCCGTGTGTCCTTGAGTCCGCGCAGGGCACCGGATCCGCCGACCTGCAGTCCGTCGGATACCTGAAAGATAGCCGCCATGACCAGCAGGCCCGCTGCCATGGATGCCACCTCAACGTCGCGAGTGTAAATACGGACTATGGCCTCGGGCAGTGTAACCATTACGAGGGCGGCAATGCACATGATCAGAGTGCATAGCGCTATTCCGGTAAACCCGGCAAAACGGACCATGTCGGCCCGGCCCCGGCCCTGCAGCTGACCTACCCTGACCGTGATGGCCATGGACAGGCCCAGCGGTATCATGAAGGTGACCGTGGCGATATTTATGGCGATCTGATGGGCGGCGACAACATGGGTTCCCATGGTGCCCATGAGGAGGGCCACAACGGCGAACATACTGGTTTCCATGCCGACGCTTATGCCCACGGGTGTGCCGATACGAAGTATTTCGAAGAGGTGCCTCCTGTCGGGGGGTTCAGGAACCCGGAACAGGCGAAACCGCCGGTAGGTCCTCCGCGAGGCTGTAAATGCCAGCATGACGAGGAACATGACCCAGAAAACAAGGGTCGTAGCCCAGCCGGTGCCCACGGCGCCCAGTTCCGGAAAGCCGAAATGACCGTAAATGAGGGTATAGTTTCCCAGTATATTGAAAATAAGACCGATCAGGGCAACGAACAGGGCGGGGCGGGTGGCACCCAGGGCTTCATTGAAAAAACGCAGGACCATGAATGCGAAAACCGCGGGTATCCCCCAGGAGACCGCGAAAAGATAGCCGGAAGTGATACCAACCACTTCTTCCGAAAAACCGAGCTGTCCCATGAGGGGAGCCAGGCTGTTGAGAAGAAGCATAACGGGCAGGGAAAGCATCAGAGCCAGCCACAAGCCCTGGCGGACCTTGATACCGATGCGGTGCCATTGCCGTCCGCCGAAAAGTTGTGCGATGATCGGACTGAGGGCCATGAGGATGCCTACGGCAACCGTGAAGAGCGGCATGAAGAAGCTGGATCCTATGGCCACCGCTGCCAGGTCGTCAGGGTGATAGTTCCCGGCCATCACCGTGTCGACGAAACTCATGGATACCTGGGCCAGCTGGGCGCCTACAAGTGGCAGGCCCAGGGTCAGGGTGGTACCTGACTCGGCGAGCAGTCTGCCCGGCAGGGGAGTCGGCATCAGTCGGGCTGGTATACCAGGTTGGGTATGCTGTCAGCCGGTTTGCCATCCAGATGCGACAGGATGGAAGAGGCTGCCAAGACACTCATCTTTCCTCTTGTCTCATGAGTTGCACTGGCGATATGAGGCAGCAGTACACAGTTGGGTGCTATCAGCAGGTCGGGGTGGACCACCGGTTCCTCTTCGAAGACATCCAGCCCGGCGCCGGCGATCCGGTTTTCAAGCAGGGCCGCCGCCAATGCCGCCTCGTCAACAACGGGTCCGCGTGAGGTATTGATCAGTATGGCGCTGGACTTCATCATGCCGAGGCGTTTTTTATTAATCAGATGGCGTGTTTCAGGAGTCAGCGGGCAGTGAAGAGAGAGGAAATCACACTCTTTTACCAGTTTGTCCATGCTCTCTACCCAGGTGGCCTGGAATTTTTTTTCTGTCTCGGGTTTGAGGCGCCGGACATCATGATAGAGGATGTTCATGCCGAATCCCAGGGCCCTTCGGGCAAAGGCGCGTCCGATGCGTCCCATCCCGACAATACCGGTTTTTTTGCCATAGAGTTCATGACCCAGAAAACCGAACGGATCCCATCCTTCGAAATTGCCGCTTCGGAGATTATCTTCGGCCGCCCGGGTATGGCGGGCAGCGTTGAGCAGCAGAACAAAAGCGCAATCGGCGGTGGCCTCGGTGAGTACATCCGGGGTATTGGATACGAGGACTCCCCGCTTTTTTGCGGCCTCAACGTCAATGTTATTGAAGCCAACCGCATAATTGGAGACTATGCGAAGCTTTTTGCCCGCTTCGAGCACCTTTTCGGTGACCGGATTCGATAGCAGGCTCAGCAGGGCATCATAGGACGGTATCACATCCACCAGCCGCGCTTCATGATCAAATTCGCCTCTTTGGCCCACTGTGACGGAATGTCGGGCCGACAGGAGTTCGATTCCCTTGCCGGGAATTTTTTCGGTTACCAGTATTCGCATGGTTCTTGAAATAAAGGGGTTCTTGGGAAAAAATGCTTCTTGAATTAAAACTACGTGGTGGAAAAAAAGAGGGGATGACACCCTGTTTCACCGGAACGGATGACCA
>SLHZ01000286.1 GCA_007135895.1 Balneolales bacterium
AACATTGACCCTGACACTGATCCCGAACGTCAACTCAAGGGTTCCGGAAAGAAAGATGAAAACGGGCTGGATATATTGCTCACCGATGAAACGGATCCCGCCTCAGTCAATAAAAAAACCGTAATGATACGGTTCTGTGTCCGTGATACCGGAATTGGAATCCCCAAAAACAAACAGCAATATATTTTTGACAAGTTCAGCCAGGTGGACGCCAGTACAACCCGGCGTTACGGCGGAACCGGTCTCGGACTGGCTATCTCCCGGCAGCTGACAGAGGTCATGGGTGGACGTATCGGTCTGACCAGCAAACCCGGCGCCGGTTCGCAATTCTGGTTTACGGTTAGAATGGAAACACGGCCGGTCGATCTTCCGGTCGACCCGGATTTACCAGCAGCCCTCTCCGGCTCACGTGTCCTGATTGTCGATGACAATGAAACGGGAAGGGAAATACTGACCCGGCGTCTGGAATCCTGGGGTCTTCGGACACAGGAGGCTTCCGGAGGTAAGGAGGCTCTCGATGAACTTCTTTCGGCTGCAAATAATAATGATCCCTATGAATTTGCCATCGTCGACATGCAGATGCCCGAAATGGATGGCGAAATGCTGGCCGGTCACATCAGAGACAAACCGGAGCTCTCGGGTCTCTGCATGATACTCCTCACCTCTCTGGGAATGCAACACGACATACAGTATTATTACGACCTTGGTTTCTATGCCTATGCCAACAAACCGGTCCGGCACGACAGTCTAAAAGGCATCCTTCTTCGATATACCAGCAAGAAACAGGGCATAGCAGTCACCGAAAAACATCAGGAAAAAGAAATACCCCTGATCAACCGGTTTGCAGACCACCATCTGCGCGTACTGATTGTGGACGATAACAGCGTCAGCCAGCAGGTAGGTATGAGCATCCTGAAAAAAATGGGCATCCGGACCGACGTGGCGGGTGACGGGAAGGAGGCTGTCCGTGCCGTCAAAACGATACCTTATGACATGGTATTCATGGATGTTGAAATGCCAGAAATGGACGGAATGGAAGCGACACGTGTCATTCGCGGCCTGAAAAAGCCGGATTTCAACAGCGATATCATCATCATCGCCATGACCGCCCATGCCGGTTCGAATATCCGGCGAAAATGTCTTGATGCCGGGATGAATGATTACATCAGCAAGCCGCTGGATCCGGAGGCGTTGCTTCAGACTATTGCTGAGTGGATTCCCGAACAGCCAGACACCGAAGCTTCCGCTGATTCTGCAGATTCTGCAAAATCCCCTGAACTCAAAGATGCCACAAAGCACACAGAAGACCCCTCCGATATTTACGACCACAGCGATTTAATCCGGCGCATGATGGGAGACGAGGATCTGGTGGCATATATCATCAAAGAATTCTTTGAGAAAATGTCCGTCTATGTCCGGAGTATTGACAGCTGCCTGAAGAAATCCGACTGGTCGAAACTGCACAAGCATGCCCACAGCATCAAAGGTGCAGCAGGCAGCATCTCCGCCCGGAAAGTCCAAATGACTGCAGCGTGCCTGGAGGAATCGACGCTAACGGGCGATATAGAGGCCATTCACCGACAAACATCCGGGCTTAAGGCCGAATTGAAAAAATTGAAGATGGTATTGGGCGAATATGTCTGATGCTCAATATGCTGCGAGCCGGCTGCTTTGGTAAACCGCCGTTTTGCCGAAGTTCTTCATCTCAGCAATATTCAGTATGCGCGATATCACCACTTCCGTTATATCCGGATAATTGACCGGTACGGGTATTCCATGAACAAGCCAGTGATCCAGGCTCCGAAGGAATAAAAGCTGATCGACCAGGGTCCACTTTGTTATTTCGCAGACCGTAACACCCATGCGCCTGAGTGCTTCGGCATTGCACAGTTGCTCGTATTGATTATTCATGGGTATGACCATAACTGGTTTACCCAGATACATGGCCTCGGATGGCGCTTCAAAACCTGCTCCGCAAACCAGACCGATGCTGCCGGCAAGACTGGCTTGATAAGCCTCGGTATCCACAGGGGATACCGTTACATTTTTTTCTTTGAAGAGTCTGGCAGCGGTCTTTGAGAATACCTGCCATTCCACTCCGGATATCTGCCGGAGAACAGGTACAAGATAGCTGTCATCCCAGGCTGGCAGGTAGACGGTGACATGCCGGCCGAAGCCGCCGTGGACCGTATCAGTATGACGGCTCTCTAACAGCGAAGTACTCCCGGTAATACCGGTATAACGATGAAAATTTTGTCTTTTAGAGTTTTGATCGGCAACTTTTTTCCACTTCCGGATACTATCCTGAATTACAGGGGTCAAGATAAAATCATCATAGGATTTATAATGGAAGCCAATGGCATGGTTACATGGAGCATAATGGCGGAATATAAGCTCTCCCGTACGGCTGCGGCGGGGAGGTCTGGGAGTCCGCTGTGAGAAGAACGACGCCTGATGGCTCATACCTATGCAAGGCACACCGGCTCGGCGTGCAGCCCAGGCCGAAACAGGTTCAAAATCGCTGATGACAAAGTCATAGTCTTTTACCGGTAAATTTCGCAAATCGCTCAGAAAGCGCAAGGGGCGGAAATTGCAGAAGGAGCTGAAATAGTCAATACCCCCTGTTTTTCCGAAGGTGTAGCTGAGTCCGTGATATGTATAGCGGGTCGTTCTATCCAGAGTAACCTCGGAGTTGGTTCCGCTTATTGCCACATCTACTTCTGCCTCCTTGCCCAGCCGGGGCAAAATAGCCCGTGCCCGGCTTACATGCCCATTTCCGGTTCCTTGAACAGCATAGAGAATTTTCTTCATGACATGCGCTTTTATATCCAGTTAACAGGGTGTCAAGATGAGATGTCCATGACCGTAGCCCGCTCACACAGAATCATGATTATAATCGTCATGTACACTCTATCTGACATTAAGAATTCGAGTATTTGAACAGATGAACTGTTTGTAAGAAACAAACCCAATGTTACCGGATCATTAAGAAAGTGTTGCCGGATTATTAAAGGCTGTATTTGTGCCGACACTGAAATCGAACAGATAACAGAATCGGTAAACTTACCCAAGCTGTATTTCGTTATATTGTAATAAACATCCCGGCTTGAACAAACTGCAGAGGAATGATCCTATGGGGGAAAAACAAAACCAGGGCAATGCTTCCCCACTGACCATGGCCCAACTTGAGCGTCTCGCCCATGAGTATCAGACCGTTTTTGACGGAACCCAGGATGCCACTTTTCTCATTGAAGTGATCGACCGGAATACCTTCCGGTTCCTGAGGAACAACAGGTACCATCAAGAGGCCACCGGTCTTTCTCCGGAAGATCTGCAGGGTAAAACTCCCGAGGAGATGCTCGGAGCAGAGCTGGGGCGCAAAGTGACGCTCAACTATACCCGATGTATTGATGAAGGCAGACCTGTTTCCTATGAAGAACTACTACCCCTGCCGGCCGGAGAAAAAATCTGGCATACAATATTAACCCCTGTTAAAGACAGGGGAACCTGGTACATCGTGGGTTCTTCCAGAGATATTACCAAAGAAAAGCTCGCCTTGAAAGCGTTGCAAGAAAGCGAAGAGAAATATCGCCGTCTCTTTGAAACCATGTCACAGGGCGTCATCTATCAGGAGGCCAATGGTACCATTTCATCGGTAAATCTGGCAGCAGAGCGAATACTTGAGTTAGATTTCAAACAAATGAGAGGTACGACCTCCTCAGATCCCCTCTGGAAAATGTTTGATGAAAATGGCAACGCCATTCCAGGATCAGAACACCCGTCAATGATCGCTCTGCGCACCGGAAAAAAATATGGTCCGACAATAAGGGCACTCAGCATTCCCGGGAAAAAAACCCGTATCTGGCTGTCTGTTGTCGCCATCCCCCTGTTTGAACCCGGTGAGAAAAAGCCCGCCAGAGTATACGTCACATTTGATGATATCACCGAACTCAGACAGGCGGAAGAAAACTTCCATCGATCCGTGGCCGAATCTCCTTTTGGAATACGGATCGTCAACAAAAGTGGCAA
>SLHZ01000242.1 GCA_007135895.1 Balneolales bacterium
AAACCAGTTCGTAGCAATCTACATTCGCTTAAAGCTATACAAACACGGAGTTTATATAATTCATTTTCGAAAACGGATTAGATTTTTCTAATAAAATATGAGGCTCGGATTCGATGGGGACCGGATTCGATGGGGACCGGATTCGATGGGGGTTCGATCCCGCTTCTTCAGTACTATTTCCTATTCCAGCCTTTGAAAGGTCAGGCCGGAAAATGTGATTGTCTGATTTTTGGTATCAAGAATGAGAGGTTCGGCACCGTACCTGCCGAAATCCTGCATCACAGCCATGGTATCATCCAGCGGACTCAAAAGCGCCGGTATTTCTGACGTGATGCCGAATGTTTCCCTAATGATGCGTTCCGGAAGCATTCCAGCATACAAGTGATAGTCCTGTACATAAATCCGAAAGCTTTCATAAAAACGTACCGCCCCTTCGGCACAAGGGCTGACGGATATGTAAGTGCCGGCCGCCTGCTTCCATCTTTCTGGCACAACTGAACTGCCGGCATCCCTCTTTTTGCCAATGGGCACAAGCATTCCGTTGGCAAGGTAAAACAGCACATTTTCTTCTTCAATCTCGTCCGCCTTCAGATAGAATCCATGATGATAACTGAAAAAACCGTTTTCAAAAAAAGTGACCGGAAAACGGCTTCCCCCTATTTGAGCCGTGATGGTATCGTTTTCTGAGATGATCTGAATAACCTGATTCGGCATGGCATACTCACCGATGATCTTCTGCTGTTCTGCGACAGACCATGAAGCCTTTTCGGGTATTGGATGTGGCCGGTGTTGGAATTCATAACCGGTTTTAATCTCAAGAGCCCTGATAATAATTCGCCGCGCCAGTTGACCCACCATTGGGTAAGAGCCGGCCGTATTGGATAAAACAACAACCCCCAGACCATAATCAGGTGCCAGAAGGAGCATCGAGTTTGAAAAAATGGCACCGCCGCCATGATATGCCATCTTCCCGGTAAAGGGCGGTGGCAAATCTTCCAGGAACACCGAGACACCCATCGATATCTCCGTGTCGAGCGGCACATCCGCATTTTGCCGGCGGAACATTGTCTTCAGAGCATCTTCTTCCAGCAATATTGTGCCGGAACCGGTATCGGTATCGGAGCCGGAGTCGAAGTCGCTATCGGCATCATCATCCGGCGGAATGGTGCCTTTTTGTGCCTTCCCATGAAGCAGCATTTCGGCAAAATGCAGCATTTCATGCACATTGCTTTTCAATCCCCCCGCGGCAATATAATGGATCGGCATCTCCCGGTATTCCGTGTCGGAAGTCATGGTATGCGACCCGGCCACGTCAGCGCCACCTGCATCATTTCCAAAAAAGCTTTTATCCATTGCAAGCGGTGCAAGAATGTTTTTCCTCATATACAATGGATATGGAAGTCCGCTCACCTTTTCAATGACCAGCCCCAGCAGGTCAAAGCCCGGGTTGGAATAGGAATGGCGATATCCTGCCGGACTTATCTGACGGTGCTTAGTGATATAATCGAGTAATTCACCGCTTTCCGGCGGACAAAACCCCTGCGCCAGATGCATCACATCCCTCGAGAGGCCGGATGTATGTGTGAGAAGGTGTCTGATTTTCACTTCGGGCGAACCAGGCCAGGGATTTTTCAGGTCAAACCCGGGCAGGTAATCTTTCACCAAGTCATCCAGTTGCAGCTTTTCGTCCTGAACCAGCTGCAGGATGGCTGCCGCCGTGACCACCTTGGTAACCGAGGCCATCGGGAACAAAGTCACGGGATCCATATTCCCAAAGCCTCTCTCTGTCCGGTAGTTTCCGGCATCAACAAATCCAACAGAGATCCCTTTGATGCCATGTTCGCGGATAAGGGCGACAGCGGTGCTGTCGATCAGGCTATCCAGGGTGGCGTAATCGGTATCGATTGTGCCGGTGGTTTGGCTTTCAGGGTCGACAAGGGCTGTGTCGCTTGTGCCGGTGGTTTGACCTGAGCGTTCCGTTTCCGTTGCGCATGAGGACAGCGCCATGATGAGCACCAAGATAGCTGCGAACCGTTCCCTGTTGGAATAACGGGCAGAGCACACACGAATCATTAGATGCCGCATTCTCTCCTCATCCACATACAACGTCAATTTCCTGCTTCTCTTCACCATGTCATATCCATACGTATACTTTTTATCTATACGTATGATAATGCATTAAGTTGACGGATGCATTATGAACAAGGCCTTTAAAGCACCTGGGTAACCGGTATGTTAAGCAAGACCAACCGGAAAATTTTCCTTATTTGATCAGCATCATCGTCCGTGTCTTGACGAAATCGCCGGCCTGCAAACGGTAGATGTAAGTTCCGCTCGAGAGGTTTGTACCGTCCATTGTGACCTCATAGCGGCCTGCCGACTGTACCTCGCTGACCAGCATCGCTACCCGTTGTCCCAGTATATTGTATACTTCCAGCCGAACCGCTGACTCTTCGGGAAGCGCATAGCGGATTTGGGTTACCGGATTGAAGGGATTGGGGTAGTTCTGTTCCAGTGCGAAGCTCAGCGGAAGATCGGGTGTCTGCTCACCGGAGGTTTCGACCACCTGCATGAACCAGATTGTGAAGGCCGTATCGGCCGGCTGTTCGGCCGGATCATACGTGGAGCCGATATAGGTCGCCTTGACGGTCCAGTAGGATTTCAGTTCCGGGTAGTTGTCTTCTGACCGGACTACACCATGCTCCTCTACCAGGCCGTAGAGCTTTTCGAACCCAATGGTTAGCGTGGTGTCCCTGCCATCGTTGTCGGATGGCAGTATTAGCAACGGTTCATTATCTCCGGTGCCGGCTTCATTGAGAAGGTTATCGCCAGAATCCGGATACGTATAATGCAAGGACCAGGTGTAACGGATACTGTCGGGAGCGTTGGTTTGAGGGGCCGACCAAACGAGCTGAAGGCCGTCAACCTGCTCGTTGTTCACCTCGATTACAGGCTCTTCACCGGGGATTCCAAAAAGCGTGACACTGGTTTCGGATTCCGGTGAAACCAGTGTAAACGGTGCAATTTCCGCGGGATCCTTTTCGCCATCGCCATTTCCATTGCCGTCGTCAGGATCCGCACCGGGTCCATAATAACGCAAGAGAGAGCCGTCATACGCCACGGCATAGCCGTTATCGGCGTCAAGGAAATGGGCGTCGTATATGATCGCCTCCGATGGCATCGCCACCTGGCTCCATGTCTGTCCGTTGTCATCCGACATCAGGGCCAGTGAATTCAGGGTCGTTCGTCCGCCGAATGCCCAGAGCCGTCCGCCATCCGCAGCTTCAATGGTTTGCAGGGAGGGTGTGGTGAAAACGGCATTTTCAATTTCAAACTGTTTCGCCCAGGTCTCGCCACCATCACTGGTGTGCAGTATGACCTGCGCCATACCGACTGCCCAGGCGGTTTGCGTGTCTCGGGCCGTAATGCCGGTGAGATGCCTTTCGGTGCCGGATTCCACACTCTGCCAGCTGTCACCGCCGTCTGTCGTACGCAGAATGGTTCCGAAACTACCAACCGCCCAGCCGTTGTCGGCATCCGCGAACCGGATCGCATTCAACTGATTAGTAATGTCCGTTTCCTGGGTCTGCCACGTAGTACCACCATCGGTGGTTTTCCGTATTTCACCGCTCGCGCCCGCCATCCAGCCGGTCTGCTCGTCATGGAACCAGACACTGTTGATCTGATGTTCCGTACCTTCTGACAGGTTTTCCCAGCTCTGACCGCCATCATCCGTGCGGAAAACACCGTCGTTCCGGTCAATGATCCAGCCGGTCTGTGCATCCAGGAAAAACATCTCCTGCAGCCAGTCGACGTCCGACTCCCCTTCTGACGGATCCACCTCCTCAAAGGAAGCGCCCGCGTCAGTTGTTCGGTGGACCCCGTTAAAAGCGGACATCACCCAGCCGTTATCGGTTGATGCGAACCAGGTGCGCATCAGATAGTCAGGCAGTTCGGTATCTACCAGAACCCATGTGCCATGTTCGGGATTGTCCATGGTGCGAAAATGCCAGACGGGA
>SLHZ01000341.1 GCA_007135895.1 Balneolales bacterium
GAAAAATCAAGGGTCTCGCCAGGCGCCGGTCTATCGGCAGCGGAAATCCCCAGGGTGTTCCGTGGGCCCATGGTCATCAGCAAACCCCAAACCAGAATGATAAGTCCGAACCGCTGTATCGGGCAATCTGTGTTAACGCAAAAGATATTGGAAATATTCATGGTATCAGTGAACTTGATGGTCATTCTGCAACAAACGTTTGAAATCAAAATAAATCGAATTGCACAAAAACACATGAGCAGAATATACCACAGTTTTTTCCAATTAAAGAGACCCGTAAAAGAACAGATCCTTCTTTTTGCAAGTCTTTACATATTGGATTATTATGTTTTCCGATCCACCGGCGGAGCCGGTAACAACAGGAAAAGATTTCAAAACATCGATTTCAAAACATAGGAATATTGTCAAAATTACCGACAGATTCACTCATCGTCCATGTCATCATGGGCGGTGTCACTCCTTACCGTGAAGCCTGGTCTTTGCAGGAGCGGTTGCAGCATCGGCTTATCAGCCGCAAGCGTAAAAACCCGGACTCAAAAACGCCCTTGGAATCCCCGAAAGATATGCCGGCCGGCTATCTGATGCTGCTGGAGCACCCTCATGTGTATACCATTGGCAAAAGCGGCGACATCAAAAACCTGCTCTTCACGGAGGAAGTTCTGGAAAAAAGGGGGATCGACGTAATCCGGACAGACCGCGGCGGTGATATCACTTACCACGGTCCCGGACAGCTGGTAGGCTATCCCGTGCTTGATCTCGAGCAATTCGGACTGGGGGTAGCCGCTTACCTCAACAAGCTCGAGGAAGTTATTATCCGGACAACGGCTTTTTTTGGAATTACATCCAAACGCATACCGTCCCGTACCGGGGTATGGGTCGGCAACAGCAAGATTTGCGCAATGGGGATCAAATGCTCACGTTATGTCACCATGCATGGATTTGCATTGAATATTCATACCGATCTGTCCCTGTTTCAGGGAATCATTCCTTGTGGAATCCACGAAGGCGGTGTTGCCAGCCTTCAAAACATACTGAGTCCGGCACCCTCTTTACATCAGGTTCGTGATCAGTTGCTCAAGGAATTTGGCCGCGTTTTCAGTTGCCGCCTTGATCAAAAACCCCAAATCCCCGGGTTTTCTGCCACTCCTTCATAAATCAACCAGACCGCCGGCTAACAGACGCGCCACTTACAACCAACCGCATAACCGACAACCAAGTTTTTCGTGAACAACAAGAAACACAACCGAAAACCTGCCTGGCTCACTTCCCGGATTCCCGGAGGCAAAAAATTCAAAGAAACCTCCGGCATCATAGAGGGTCATTCTCTTCATACCGTCTGTGCCGAAGCGCGTTGCCCCAATATGTCGGAATGCTGGAATGCCGGAACGGCCACATTCATGATACTTGGTGACGTCTGTACACGTTCCTGCGGTTTCTGTGCAGTGAAGACCGGCCGGCCCGCTCCCGGCCTTGATTACGATGAGCCCCGACGGGTTGTGGATGCCGCCCGTCAAATGAATTTGCGGCATGTGGTAATCACATCGGTCAACAGAGATGAACGGCGCGATGGCGGTGCGCCCATCTTTGCTCAAACCATCGGATTATTGCGCCAGGAAATACCGGGTGTTACCATTGAGGTTCTGATACCGGACTTCCGGGGACTGTGGGAAGCCCTTCAGATCGTACTCGAAGCAAGGCCCGATATATTGAACCATAATCTGGAAACGGTACCGGGCCTCTATCGCAAGGTACGACCACAGGCAAAATATCATCGTTCGCTCGAACTACTTGAACACTCCGTCCGGCAGGGACTTCGCACAAAAACCGGCATTATGGTCGGCCTGGGTGAAACAAGCCGGGAAGTCGATACTCTCATGGATGATATCGCCGCCCTGGGAGTGCATATCATGACGATCGGGCAGTACATGCAGCCTACAAAGATGCATCTTCCCGTCGAGGAGTACGTCCATCCGGATCAGTTTGCCGAATATAAAAAATCCGGTGAAATGAAAGGGATCGAACATGTAGAAAGCGGACCTTTCGTGCGATCCTCTTACCATGCGCATAAACATTTGGCCCCATCGGCTTAGGATGGAGTATCAAAATTGTCTATTTTCCCCAGTGAATACGGTTTGGCAAACGGGGTATGCAAACGTGTTCCGGCAGATACAGCAAGAGTCTTTTCAACAGATAATCAACTGATATGTTCTCTTTTTTCTTCATCATACTGTTGAGTTATCTTCTGGGTTCGATTCCCACCTCCATCTGGGTCGGAAAAATTGTAAAAAAAGTAGACATCAGGGAGCACGGAAGCGGAAATGCAGGAGCGACCAATACGTTCCGGATCCTGGGTTGGAAGGCCGGGGTGGCCGTTAGTCTGATCGATCTTTCCAAGGGATTTGTTGCCGCTTATTATATCAGCCAGCTTGGCTATTATATTGAAGACGTACCGGTTTCCATCGGAGCCTGGGAAACAGACATCTTCATGCGAATATTGGCTGGAACGTTCGCCGTTATTGGTCATATGTACCCGCTCTATGCCGGTTTCAAGGGTGGCAAAGGAGTCATTACGGCCGCCGGGATGCTGTACGGCATCGAGCCAATCTCCATCTCTTTGGGAATAACCGTATTTCTTATTGTTCTCTTTTCCTCCCGCTATGTCTCCCTGGCCTCTGTGGCGGGCTGTTTTTCCTACCCTTTGTTTCTGCTCATGCTGCGTTACGGATTTGAGCTGCCGATTGACGGGAGCCTGATCGTGATCAGCGCTGTAGTCGCTTCCGGCATAATCATCAAACACCACACCAACATACGGCGCCTTCTGAACGGAACGGAAAACCGAATCTCATCCTTCAAACCTGCCAGAGGACGCCTTAACAAGGAGGAATCGTCGTGAATATTGCCATTATTGGTGCCGGAAGCTGGGGCACGGCACTGGCCATGGTTCTGGCCGCGAACAAACACCAGGTAATTATGTGGGGCAGGGAACCCGACATTGTCGACAATATTCGCATTCACCATAAAAACGGTGTTTATCTGCCTGATGTGGTGCTTCCGAAAAATATCACGGCAAGCAGCGACATGGAAGAGGTGCTCAGGGGTTGTGAGTTCGTGGTCTTTGCAACTCCCTCTCATACCCTGCGGGAGGTGTCGGCCAAAGCACGTCCATGGCTGACGGGTAAAGAGCGGGTTATCTCCGTGGCAAAAGGAATAGAAATGGACACCTTCAAGACCGGTTCACAAGTACTGGCAGAAGTCCTCAAGAATACCGTAGACGATGATCATATCGGGGTTCTCTCCGGCCCCAGCCACGCCGAAGAAGTAAGCCGCTATATGCCCACCACCGTGGTGGCTTCATCCCATTCACGCCAGACGGCCCTTTTCATCCAGAAACTCTTCATGACTCCACGGTTCCGGGTCTATCACAACAGAGACCTTATTGGCGTGGAAGTATCGGGTGCCGTAAAGAATATCCTGGCCATTGCTGCCGGCATTGGTGACGGAGCAGAATACGGGGACAATGCCAAGGCAGCACTCATCACACGGGGCCTCACGGAAATGAGACGGCTTGGAATAAAACTGGGTGCCTCTCAGGACACCTTTTCCGGATTGACGGGTGTCGGGGACCTTATCGTCACCTGCACCAGTAAACACAGCAGAAACCGGAGTGTAGGCTATCGAATTGGTCTTGGCGAAAAGCTCAAGGATATCATCAGCTCCATGAACATGGTCGCAGAAGGTGTAAAAACCACCCGTTCGGTCTATCACTGGTCCCGGAAACTGGAAGTCAGCATGCCCATCACCGAAAAAGTATACCAGGTACTCTTTGAAGATGTCTCCCCGGCAGACGCGGTACACCAGCTGATGACCCGCGCCCCAAAAGAAGAGGTCCTGTTTTAAATAACAGTTCCTTATATTGCGTTAATACCTGCAATACACCCCTTCTAACCGATTCTGCCCATGATGAATCAGGA
>SLHZ01000258.1 GCA_007135895.1 Balneolales bacterium
GCGCCGATGGGTCTTCATTCCCCCCGTTTCCACAACCAGACTGCCATCGGGCAGTTTCAGCGGCCCTGATTCAATGATATCAAGCAGGCCAAATGCTGCGCCAAAAAGCATGATCCTGCGGTCAGATTCACCGGTTTGCCGGCATATGCTCCCGATGCTCTCGCCGGCCGGTTGATCGAACGGGAGGAAACGGCTTCTTCCGGATTGATCCTGACGGACGAAGTGGTCAATCATTGCAATGAGTGAGGATTCGGGATTATCGGTATAGCCGGGCAGCCAGGCAAGCAAGATCCACTCCGGGGGATCATAAAAAAGGGAAAAGCAGCGATAGCAGGATTCATAATAGAGTTCGGGATCGACGATCGGATGTGCGCTCCGGCTTTCCGCTCCGGTGGTCCCGCTGCTCCGGAAGATCTGCCGGACCGGCTTTCCGGCGGCAGGCCGAAGAGCGGGATGACGGAAAATCTGGATCGGAATCAGGGGGATTTTAATCAGGGGGATTTGATCCACGGGGGCGGGATCAAGGGCTCGGCAGAAGCTTTGATAAACCGGCTGGTTTTCTCTCTGGTAGCGGTAGATTTGCAGGGCTTTTTCCTCAAACGAAAGGTGTTCCGAGAAGACAAAAGTCCTCCATTGTTCCAATGTTTCAGGGTATCGGCCCGGTTTCAGAAAGCGTCGATCGTCCAAAGCCATGGCATGGATATTCAATGATCGGGAGGTTCGGGTTGCTTCACCAGCCGCAAAAGTGTTTCCGGACCAAGCAGCCAGATGTTGTCGCCGCGAATGTCGAAACTGATCCATTGGGCCGGCCGTCTGGAGCCGGTTGTCCCGGGCGAAGGCAGGCGGACACTTTGCACAATACCGCCACTCCGGTCTATTTGCAACAGATGCTGTTCGGTGAGAATCCACAATTCCCTTTGGATGACCCTGAGTGACCGTACCGGTTCGGGTGGAAAAATGAAGCCGAGGTAGGATCCGGAAGCGGAGAAACGGTGGAGCAGCCGCCCTTCTCTTCCGATAACCCAGAGCTGGTCATCGGACAGGGCCATGTCACCCGGTATGACCCGTTCGTCTTCGCTGAAAAGCTCAAAACTCAGGTCCAGCTGGCCATGACTGTCGAGACGGTGGACATAATGCCGCTCTTCGTCATAGAAAAAAATGCGTCCCATGAAATCGCCTACAACCAGCGACGGACGGTAACCCGGTCTGTGACCGCTCCGCGCCGGCAACGCAATGGTCGAAAGGTACTGAAGCCGGCGGTCAAAAACCTGAATACGCCGGTTGTTGCGGTCGGAAACATAGATCTTGAGCTCGTTTGTGGGTTCGATATGAACCGGTGTATCGAACTGGTAGTCCCCGCTTCCCAGTCGACCCAGGGAATCGATCCGGTTGCCCTGTTCGCTGAATTTGAGGATGCGGTGCCGGCCACTTTCAACAACGAAGACATTGCCGAGCGGGGAAGTCCGGACACACCGCGCCCGGTTCAGATTCTCCGCAACAACGTGTATCCGGGGCTGGACGGAGCGGGAGTGCTCGTCTTGATACTGTTCAGTCCGGGGCTGGGCAAGGCGGGAGTTCTCGTATTGATACTGATCAGTCCAGGGCTGGGCGGAATGGGAGCTGCCGGCAAGCGCCAGAAGCAGAAGGGGGACCAGCATCAGGGGTGCGATGGATCGGGCCGGTTTCACGGTCATGCCAAATCGTCTGCAGATTCGTCATTCAGGCCGTATTTCAGGCCTTTTGCACCAATATCGCTCCGGTAGCAGGCATTATCAAATGTTATTTTTTCCACTTCGCGATAACAGGCGTCAATGGCCGAACGCAGGTCATCCCCGCGGCATACCACTGTCAGGACTCTTCCACCGTTTGTGAGCAGGTCCCCGTCTGCCAGCCTGGTGCCGCTGTGAAAGACCAGGGTGTCGTCGGAGACACGGTCGAGTCCTTCTATCTTCTTGCCTTTTTCATAGTGCTCCGGATACCCTCCCGATGCCATGACCACGCCGCAATAGTGGTGGTCGTGGCATATGATCTCCACTTCATCGAGGCGTGACCCGGCGGTCGCCAGCATTACCTCGAGCAGATCGGTCTTGAGCGCCGGCAGCAGCACCTGGCACTCCGGATCACCGAACCGGCAGTTATACTCCACGACCCGGGGTCCGTCTTTTGTAATCATGAGTCCCATGTAGAGCACCCCGCGATACGGATGACCCTCTTCCTCCATCGCCCGGAGCGTCGGGTAAAGAATGGTTTCCTCGACGATCCGAAGCATTTCGGCATTCACCACAGGAGCCGGGGCATAAGCTCCCATGCCACCGGTGTTGAGTCCGGTGTCGCCGTCGCCAATACGCTTGTGATCCTGGGCCGAAAGAAGCAGCCGTGCATTTTTCCCGTCCGTGATGGCAAATACCGAAGCCTCCTCACCGGTCATGAACTCCTCCACCACGACACGGGATGCGGCATCGCTCAGGGTTTTGTCGGATCGGATGCGCTGGAGATGCTCGATCGCCTCATCCCGGTTCGTGCATATGAAAACGCCCTTTCCGGCGGCCAGTCCGTCAGCTTTGATGACACAAGGCCAGTCACTGTTCTCGTTGGAGAGCCACTGTCCGAGGTCGTCAAGCACAGACGGACCGTCAAACTCGACCGATCCGGCCGTGGGAATGCCGTATTTGTGCATGATCCTTTTCGCAAAAATCTTGCTTCCTTCCAGCCCTGCAGCCGTTTTAGACGGACCAAACACTTTGTGCCCGCGCTCCTCAAGATAGTCTGCGACCCCATCGACAAGCGGTTGTTCCGGTCCCACGACCGTCAGTGCGATCTCCTCACGGCGGATCAGATCCGCCAGGGCTTCGAACCACGCCTGCGGATCCGGAAAATCGCCCGGACTCAGCGGCACGTTTTCGCCCAGGGTTCCGGTACCCGGATTGCCCGGAGCAATGAACAGTTTCCCGAGCAGCGGAGAGCGGCTGACAGACCATGCCAGGGTATGCTCTCTTCCTCCGGATCCAAGTATCAGGACATTGTATCGGCTCATGTCAACAAAAAATTTGCGTCGGTTTGTACGTTTTGTGTTGTGTTGCCTGGCTCTGTTGGCTTTTGTCCCCAGGTTTTGTTGGCTTTTGTCCCCAGGCTCTGTTGGCTTTGGGGTCCCTGGTTTTTTGTTCCCATCCTATCTGAGCGGGACAGCCTGGTGGAACTCCTATCTCTGTCTGGCAATCGCTACCAGTTCTGAAAAACTTGCGGGTTTCAGGCTTGCACCACCAACCAGGCCACCGTCAACATCGGGTTGCTTGAGCAATTCGCCGGCGTTATCGGGCTTCATGCTGCCGCCATAAAGAATGCGGATTTCGTCGGAAATTCCCTTTCCGAAAAGATCGGCAAGCTCTTTGCGGATGAAGGCATGCATCTCCTGAGCCTGCTGCGGTGTGGCGGTCTCGCCGGTACCAATGGCCCAGACGGGTTCGTAAGCCACCACCAGGGCGGGAGCGTCTTTGGCGACGATACCTGCCAGGGACCCCCTGAGCTGGGTTTTGACCACCTCGAAATGACGGTCTTCCTTTCGCTCCTGAAGCACTTCACCCACACAAACGATCGGTGTGAGGCCGCCTGCCAGCGTTTTTCGCACTTTACGGTTGACGATTCCGTCATCTTCCCCGAAATACTCTCTGCGCTCGGAATGGCCCAGGATCACATAGTCGCAGCCAAGTTCGCGCAGCATGGAGTGGCTCACTTCACCGGTATACGCACCGTCGTCTTCAAAATGGGTGTTCTGCGCACCGATTTTGAGTGCACTCTCATTTTTCCGGGCGGACATGGCGGCGGGCAGGGAGACAAAGGGCGGACAAACCGCGGCTTCGACCTTCGCATGATTTGTATGCACCTTTGCATCGAGTTCTTCAAAAAAACGGGTGGTGCTATCCGGTCCCATGTTCATTTTCCAGTTA